>JAGONS010000035.1 GCA_017992915.1 Bacteroidales bacterium
TTCGTATTCGTGGACAATTTTTAACTTTAAGTCTTCCGAAAATCTTCGATAGTGACGTACTTGTTTTCCTGTTTTCAACATAATAATTACTGTTTGAAAACGGTCAACGTATATCAGGGAATGACAATGTAGTATGTAGTATGTAGTATGTAGTATGTAGTATGGAAGTGAGAGAATTAGGTTTTAAGTGCAGATGGGAATAATGAGAATTAAGTGTTAAGAATTGAGTATTAGAATAAAGAATAAAGAATAACAGAATAAAGAATAACAGAATAAAGAATAACAATAAATGAGGACTGAAATTATGTTTAAAAATATTAAAGCATTTGTATTTGATGTAGATGGAGTATTTACTGACGGATCTGTTTTAGCTATGCCTGACGGAGACCTTCTCCGTACATTTAACGCAAAGGATTGTTTTGCAGTCAGAATGGCGGTTGACAATGGTTATCCCGTTGCAATAGTCACAGGAGGCTGTTCTCAGAGCATTATCCATAGGGCTACTTCACTCGGTGTGAAAGCGAGGGATCTCTATCAGCTGTCGAGAGATAAACGTCCGGATTTTCTAAGATTTTGCTCCGATTATGACCTGCAACCTTCAGAAGTGGTATTTGTAGGAGACGATATCCCGGATATACCGGCCCTTCGAGAGGCGGGTCTCGCAGTCTGCCCCTCCGATGCGGTAACTGAGGTAAAAGAGGCCTGTAACTATATTTCTCCCTTTCCGGGAGGCCGCGGCTGTATTCGCGATATTGTTGAAAAGGTACTTAAAATGCAGGATAAATGGCATTTTGACCCTACGGCCCCTGTGAGTGCCAGTTATCCCGATCACATAACAAAGCTATCTAAGAAAACAGGAAGAAATGTTTGAAGGATATAGATTCATACTTGCTTCAAAGTCTCCCCGCAGGCACGAACTTCTAGCCGGATTGGATATTAAATTCAAGGTGGAAACCGGCCTTGAAGCACCGGAGGCATTTAACGGAGATATTCCACATTCACAAGTTCCCGAATATCTCGCAAAACACAAGTCATTATCATTCCACAGGCCTCTCGAGGCCGGCGAAGTGCTCATAACTGCCGATACGCTGGTTTTCGGCCAACAGGAAAAATTGGCTCCGAGAATGCTATCGGAGGATACACTTCAAAAATGCGTAATCCTTGGAAAACCGATTGACCGGGAGGATGCGGTCAGGATACTCTCACTCTTGTCGGACAACACTCACTATGTGCTGACCGGAGTCGCTATTCGCACTATCGACGAGATGCGCTCTTTTACGGCAACCACCGAAGTTACCTTTAAGAAATTATCTCCGGAAGAAATCTCCTATTATATAGATAACTACGCTCCTTACGACAAAGCGGGTGCGTATGGTGTGCAGGAGTGGATCGGCTATATCGGCATTACTTCCATTAGCGGTTCCTATTACAATGTTATGGGACTGCCCGTACAGTCTCTCTATACTGAACTATGTAAGCTGTTGGTACACAATTAGAGATAATTTGCCGAAATTGTTTATTTTTGCAGTTTAAACAATTGACAACAAAAAGTAAGATATTTATATAGATGAAACTCCCCAATAAATATGACCCTTCTCTGACGGAAGACAAGTGGTATTCCTACTGGCTTGAGAATGGTTTTTTTCACTCGGAACCCGATGAACGTGAACCATATACCATAGTGATCCCGCCGCCAAACGTGACCGGTGTGCTCCATATGGGACATATGCTCAATAATACCCTTCAGGATGTACTGGTGCGCCGTGCCAGAATGACCGGCTACAATGCCTGCTGGGTACCCGGTACCGACCACGCCTCCATTGCCACCGAAGCAAAGGTGGTGGAGAAGCTCAAATCCGAGGGTATAGAGAAGTCGGATCTGACACGTGAGGAGTTTCTTAAACATGCCTGGGAGTGGAGAGAAAAACATGGTGGCATCATACTCGAGCAGCTCAAAAAACTCGGTGCATCCTGTGACTGGAAACGTACCAGATTTACAATGGACCCCGATCTGAGTGATGCCGTAATCAATACATTCGTCCATTTTTATAAAGAAGGACTCATCTATCGCGGAGTGCGTATGGTCAATTGGGATCCTGAGGGACTTACCGCCGTGAGTGATGAAGAGGTAATTCACAAGGAGACTGACTCCAAGTTTTATTACTTGAAATATAAGATCGCCGGAGATGTGGCTGTAGGAGAATGTGACCATGTCACCATCGCTACGACCCGTCCGGAAACCATTATGGCCGACGTAGCCGTCTGTGTCAATCCCGCAGACGAAAGATATTTTCATCTGCGCGGCAAAAATGTCATAATTCCTCTTATCGATAAAGAGATTCCCATAATAGAGGACGAGTATGTGACAATGGACCTGGGTACCGGATGTCTCAAAATCACTCCCGCCCATGACATCAATGACTACGAGATAGGCTTGCGTCATAAACTCCCCGTAATCGACATTATCAATGATGACGGAACACTCAACGAAAAGGCTCGGATCCTTATCGGGGAAGATAGATTTGTTGCCCGCAAAAAGATAGTGAAGATGCTTGAAGAGGCCGGAGTTCTTGAAAAGGTGGAGGACTACAAATCGCAGGTCGGCCATTCTGAGCGTACGGATGCGGTTATCGAACCTAAACTCTCCATGCAGTGGTTCCTCAAGATGGAAGATCTTGCAAAAGATGCATTGCAAGTAGTGGAAGATGATTTGGTAAGGCTCATACCCGACAAGTTCAAGAATACGTATCGTCACTGGATGGAGAATGTCCGTGACTGGTGCATTTCTCGCCAGTTGTGGTGGGGACAGCAGATACCTGCTTATTACCTTCCCAATGGGGAATGTGTAGTAGAATCTACGTTTGAAAAGGCTCTTGAAGCTGCACGGCGGATTGATCCTTCATTAAAGGCGGAAGATCTGGTTCAGGACGATGATGTACTCGACACCTGGTTCTCCTCCTGGCTTTGGCCGATATCGGTATTTGACCCTGCAAAACCCGGTTTTCCTGACAAAGCGCCCAATGCAGATCTCGCATATTACTATCCTACGAATGATCTTGTAACAGCCCCTGAAATTCTCTTTTTCTGGGTGGCCAGAATGATTATGGCAGGGGAGGAATTTTGTCAGGATATACCCTTCCGTAATGTTTATCTTACCGGTATCGTACGTGACAAACAGGGTCGCAAGATGTCAAAACAACTTGGCAACTCTCCCGATCCCATCAAATTGATGAAGGAGTATGGAGCAGATGGTGTGCGTCTTGGAATGCTCCTTTGCACATCTGCCGGCAATGACATTCTTTTTGACGAAAGTCAAGTGGAGCAAGGCCGCAATTTCAGCAATAAGATCTGGAATGCCTATCGTCTGGTCAAAGGCTGGAAGGTAAGTGATACAATTGTTCAAAGTGATGTCAATCGACTTGCCGTTTTCTGGTTTGCATCAAAACTTGACAAGGCCATTGAAAGTATAGATGAAGATTTTGCAAAATTCCGCATTTCAGATGCAGTCATGACTATCTACAAACTCTTTTGGGATGATTTCTGCTCCTGGTATCTGGAGATTATCAAGCCTTCATTCATAGATGGTGTTCAGGAGAGCATTGACAAGACAACTTTTGATGCAACCATCTCCTATTTCGACTCCCTTCTCAAGATACTCCATCCTGTCATGCCTTTCATCACTGAGGAACTCTGGCAGAATATTGAGGAACGTAAAAAAGGTGAGACCATCATGCTCCAGCAGATGCCTCTTTCCACCGGTCATGATGCAACCCTTATTGCCGCCTTTGATAAGGCAATCGAGACGGTTGTCTCTATCAGGGCGCTCAGACAGTTAAAAAATATCTCTCCAAAAGAGCCCCTTGCAGTTCAGGTCAAGAGCACTTACTATCCTGCAAACATTACTCCTGTAATTTCCAAGATGGCCAATGTGCCCGATTTGCAAGTTGTGGAAGAATTTGATACCACATCGGCAGGACAATCCTTTATGGTGGGCACTATCGAGTATTTTGTGCCCCTGGAAGGTATGATCAATATGGATGAAGAGATAGCAAAGATCGAAGCCGAAATCAAACGTTATGAAGGCTTCATTAAAGGAGTGAATGCCAAACTGGGCAATGCGGCATTTGTGGCAAATGCTCCCGAAAAAGTTGTAGCTCTTGAGCGTAAAAAACTCTCCGATGCAACTACCAAAATAGAGACACTTCGGGCACGCCTGGCAACACTTAAGTAGTAATATAGACTAATATAATACCACACAAAATGAGAAATTTGTTATTATTCGGATCATTCGGCTGGCAGGAAATTCTGATCATCGCCTTTATCGTACTGCTTATTTGGGGTGGCAAGAAGATTCCCGAGCTTATGAAGGGCCTTGGAAAGGGCGTCCGTAGTTTCAAGGAGGGCATGAAGGAAGTGGAAAATGAGGTAAAGGAAATGGACGATGAACCCAAGAATGGCGATAAGGAGAAGAAATAATCCTTCCACACCGGTTTTCTGATGGGAAGCAGCAATATGTCTTTTTGGGAGCATCTCGATGAGTTGCGGAAAGTTATTTTTCGTTCAGTCGCAGTGCTCGTGGTGCTGATGATCGTCGCCTTCTTTTTCAAGGAGACGATTTTCGGCAACATCATATTTGCGCCCCTGACATCTGATTTCTGTCTCTATCGATGGTTGGATGCCCTGCTTGTCCTTATGGGCTCGGAACCGATAGGGGAGTTTTCGATCGAGCTGATAAACATTGAGATGGCGGCTCAGTTTTTCACCCATATAAGGGTATCGCTCTATGTGGCCTTGATTGTAGCAATGCCTTTTATCTTTTACCAAATATGGACATTTGTGCGCCCGGCGCTCTATGAAAATGAAAAAAGGGTTATAAGGCGCGCATTTGGATTTGCGGGGATTCTGTTTTATGTCGGGATTGCGGTAGGCTATCTTATGGTGTTTCCGCTTACTGTGAGGTTTCTCGGTACATATCAGGTATCGCCTGATGTTCCCAATCAGATATCCCTCAATTCCTATATCGGGATGTTTGTCTCGTTGATCCTGATTATGGGAGTCGTTTTTGAAATGCCGGCTCTAGCGGCAGTACTCTCCAAACTTGGAATCATAACAAAAGAGTTTCTTAAGAAATACCGTAAACATGCCCTGGTGATACTTCTCATTCTTGCGGCACTTATAACTCCTTCCGGAGATGCAGTGACGATGTTATTTGTGGCAATTCCGCTCTATTTTCTTTATGAGGTGAGTATTCTGGTCTGCAGGTCGGGTAAAAATGAAGAAGATGAGGTTGCGGCTGATGCCACGGGAGGTGAGGAGTGATATCGATCAGTGATCTAACCGTCTCATTCGGAGGATTTACCCTCCTGGACAGTATCAATTTTCACATAAGTGAGAAAGAGAAAGTGGGTCTTGTCGGCAAGAATGGAGCAGGCAAATCTACCATTCTCAAATTAATAATGGGCCTCCAATCGCCCACATCCGGTAGAGTCACAATGCCATCTGATAGGAAGATAGGTTATCTTCCCCAGATAATGAAACATTCCCGCGGCAAAAGCGTCATTGATGAGGCGATGACGGCATTTGCCGAGCACAATGAGCTCAACATACGGATGGACCGGATATCGCACGAGCTGGCAAATCGCACAGACTACGAATCGGATGGATACCACAGACTGATAGTAGAACTAAATGAAATCAGCGATCGACTCAGGATTTATCCCCTCGAATCCCCCCGTGTTCAGGCAGAGAAAACCCTCCTCGGACTGGGTTTCCGTAAAGGAGAACTTGACAGAATGACAAGTACCTTCAGCCACGGCTGGAATATGCGAATTGAACTGGCAAAAATCCTCCTTCGCAATCCCGATATATTGTTGCTGGATGAGCCAACCAACCATCTCGACATCGAATCCATCCAGTGGCTCGAAGAGTATCTCAAAAGCTTTCCGGGTGCATTGGTGCTGATATCTCACGATCGCAGGTTTCTTGACAACTGCACCAATCGTACTGTAGAGGTCATGTTGGGCAAAATCTACGATTATAAAGTGCCATACTCCCAATTTGTGGAGTTGCGGAAGGAGAGAATTGCTCAACAGCGCGCTGCCTATGAAAACCAGCAGCGCATGATCGAGAAGACTGAGGAGTTTATTGAAAAATTTCGGTATAAGCCCACAAAGAGCAATCAGGTGCAGTCCAGGATTAAGCAACTGGAAAAGCTCGAACGAATCGAAATTGATGAGGAAGATTTGAGTACAATTACCGTCCGGTTTCCCTCTGCTCCGCGCTCCGGAGATGTAGTATTTTCCGTCAAAGATGCCACTATCGGCTATTCAAAGCCCAGGAAGAAGATAGTCTTGAGCGGAGCCAATATAACCATCAGAAGAGGGGAGAAGGTGGCTTTTGTGGGGCGCAACGGCGAGGGTAAGACCACCGTCATGCGTCTGCTTACCGGAGAACTTCAACCCTTCGAAGGTGAGGCGGTGGTCGGATACAATGTTAAGACCGGCTACTTTGCACAGAATCAGGAGGATTTATTGGATAAAAAAGATACGGTATATGAAACTCTGGACAAGATTGCAGTGGGAGATGTAAGGACCAGGCTAAGGGATATACTTGGCGCTTTTCTCTTCAGAGGCGAAGATATAGATAAAAAGGTGGCGGTACTCAGCGGCGGAGAGCGTTCACGACTGGCAATGGCCAAGCTCATTTTGCACCCCTACAACCTGCTGGCGCTTGACGAGCCGACCAACCATATGGACCTCCGTTCAAAGGATGTGCTGAAACAGGCGCTGCAAAAATATGACGGTACGCTGATAATAGTTTCGCACGACAGAGATTTCCTGGATGGGTTGGTAGAGAAAATATATGAGTTTGCCGATGGCAAGGTGAAGGAGCACCTGGGTGGAGTTGATGATTTCCTTTACCGTAAGAAGATAAGTTCACTTAGGGAGATAGAGATCAAGCAACAGCCATATTCTCAGGCCGCTTCCGCGCCCGGAAAGGAAAAATCCTCCACTTATGAGGAACAGAAATACCTCTCGAAAGAGGAACGCAGAATAAAAAACCGCAGACAACGGCTGGAAAATGAAATATCAGCTCTGGAAGAAGATATCTCTGCAGTAGAGGCAATTTTGGCATCGCCCTCTCCTGAAGATGACATAGTGGAAATCACACATAAATATCAGGATCTTCAATTAAATCTTGAAACCAAAATGGATGAATGGGCATCCCTCACAATAGACTGACACAATGGAAGACAATAAACAACACTATCTCTTCGGTATGCACCCAGTGCACGAAGCTATCAAAACAGGCAGAAAATTTGAAAAAATTCTATTCAAGCAGGGGCTCGAAGGGGATAATTTCAGGGCTCTCTTTGATCTGGTTAAACAGAAAGAGATTCCTTTTCAGTTTGTGCCCGGAGAAAAGATGAACAAAATATATCGCGGTTCGCATCAGGGCGTCATCGGCTATATGTCGCAGATAGACTATCTGCCATTTGAAGATGTTGTCGAAAAGGCACTTGCAGAGTCTCCTAACCCTATTTTTCTTATGCTGGATGGTGTGAGTGACGTACGCAATTTCGGCGCAATAGTCAGAAGCGCGGAGTGTGCCGGAGTAAGCGGAGTCATACTGCCCGCCAAAGGAGGGGCCGCCATCAATGCCGATGCAATAAAAACATCAGCCGGAGCACTTCTCAGAGTGCCTGTCAGCAGGGTTCCCAACCTGCGTATTCCGTTGTATTATTTGATTGATGCCGGTTTTCAGGTTGTAGGAGCAACAGAAAAGGCCGGCGGTTCAATCTACGAAGTAGATTTCACTCAGCCGACCGTAATCGTTATGGGTTCGGAAGGTAAGGGTATTTCCGATTCGGTACTCTCGCTTTGCAATGTTCAGGCAGCGATTCCAATGTCCGGTCAGATAGGTTCCCTAAATGTTTCCGTGGCTACTGCCATAGTGCTTTTTGAAGCAGTAAGGCAGAGGATGCCTAAGATCTAGTCAATGCGACGGAGACTTGATCCGCGGCTTACTTCAGATGTGATGCTTATTGACTTGTCTGCCTTGTAGACGCAGGAAGATGCTCCGGAACACTCCACATCAAGACGTCTTGTCACATATATGCTTGCTTTAGCCGTACCTGAAAGGTCGATTTCCGCATCTTTGGTCTTCATATCTTCAGCTACGATAGAGCTGACACCGCTACCTTCGAGGGATACTTCATCAGCGGTACCGGAAAGGAGTGCCTTTGAAGCACCGCTGCACTCGAGATCAACTTTTTCGAATTCTCCATTTACCTCTGCTTTTGATGCACCGGAAATCTCAATGTCAAGTTCGTCTGCCGTAATATTTCCATACAATTTGCTTGCTCCGGATACCTTGATGTCGGCCTCGAGGAAGTCACCTTTGAGATCTCTGACAGTGGATGCTCCGCTTATTGAGACCTGGGCCTCTTTAGCCACCACATTCAAACCATAGACTAAGCTGGCACCGCTGAGTTTCATCACAAATCTATTCTTTCCGCAGTCAAATTGATCATTGGTGTTGAATTTAGATGCTCCGGAAAGGGTAAGTTTGCTGAGTACCGGCATTGTGATTGTTGCTTTCGCAATTTTATTATCGTTTCTCATAACCCTCCTGCTGGGATTGTCCAGTCCAATGTAAAGAGTCCCTTTGGAATTCTTCACGGAAAGAAATTTATCAAGATCATCACTGATCGTAACAACAACGGAGTAGGTGTTGCCCCGTATAACCTCTACGTCGAACCAATGGGAGATGTCGAGACCCTCAAAACCTTGATAATCAAAAGTTTGTACTTGTTGTGCATTACTTGTGAGCATAAAGCCCAGAATTGCTGCAAATGTTAGGATAATACGTTTCATTTCAGTTGTTTTTATTGTTCTAATTATTTTTATTGTTCCTATTATATTATAAGTGACGGATACGTCGGTGCGTAAGCGATGCCACATATTTTCTGAGTTCGATTACGCTTTCAACCCTCCGGTTGTAGTATTCTTTTAGCACTTCGGCCTTTTCTTGCTCGCTCATCTCATCAGGAAGCACTTCCAAAAGGGGAGTGTACTCGGATGTGATACTTTCCAGAGTGTTGAAATGTTCACTCACTCCATTATCGGGAGCATAAGCCGTCAGTGATGAGAGATACTCATAACTCTCTTTTACCACATCCATATAGGCATTGTAGATATCCTGCGGATCTTCCATAACTGCCACGGTCTTCGAGAAACTCTCGTTTTTTACGCTCATGGTCTTGATAAGCAGATTGGCTCCAAAAATCATCATTACCGATGCAGCAACAGGGAAGAGTACCGCTTTCCAGAATACTCGTTTGCGTCGTATATTCTTGCGGAATTCAATCCTTTTAGAGGGATTGGCTTTCTCTAGAAACCTCTCGAAATGGCCCTCTGCAGGCTCCATATCATCAAGCATTTTCCTTATGTTCTCCAATTCTTTCATTTTTCCAATATTTTTAAAAGCATTGCCTTTCCTCTACTAACCTGGGAGCGTATCGTTACCTCTTTCTGCTCCGTTATTTGGGATATCTCCTGATAATCCATTCCCTCAAAAAGAGAGAGAGTCAAAACCAATCGATAGGGATCTTTCATTGTTTCAAGTGCCTCTTTAACCCGCTTTACCTCTTTCTTTGTGGAAATTGCCACTTCAGCACTCTCTTCTGCGGAAAGACTTTCAAACTCTTCATAACTCTCTTTGAAAATCTGTTCCCTTTTGATGACTCTCAATCTGTCAATAGACCTTCTGATACAGGTGCGTATAAGCCAGGCAGAGATCTGGGCGGGTTCTGAGGGCGGGGTTTCCATCTGCAAAAAGCGCAGCAGCGTGTCATGCATGATCTCTTCAGCGTCTGCACCATTGCCTACTATCCTGTAACTCGCGTTGAAAAGCCGTCGGTAGTGAGTGTCGTAAAACTTCTTGATCTCTTTCTGTGTCATCACTCTCTTTTCTATCTATAAGACGGAGCTTTGCTCCAATTGTTGCAACTGTTGCACAATTTATCGATAATTTGTAAATTTGAGAATTATTTATGTAACCTTAAAAAATTGTTTATTTTTTATGATATTCTTATTGGATTCCCACTGTGACTCTCCGCTGATGCTGGTTAAGGGCGCAGATTTCGGGCAGACAGTCCAGCAAGGCTATACTCCGGGTAAGTTTCCTGTTACACATGTGGATTTCGCAAAAATGAAAAAGGGAGGGGTCAACGGCTCTTTTTTCGCGATATATACTTCAAACTCCCTCTCTCCGGATGAGTCCACCCGAAGGGCTTTCGAGCTTATATCGAGTGTTTATGATGCGGTTGAGCAGAATCCCGACAAGGTGGCCTTCGCCACTACTCCCGCACAGGCCAAACGCAATAAAAAGAACGGACTAATCTCCATTTTCCTGGGTATGGAAAACGGCGATCCGATACAGAAGGATCTCTCCATGCTCAGGATGTTTTATCGCCTGGGTGTAAGGTACCTCACACTGACACATGCCGGTAATAATGAGATTTGTGACTCCTGTGCTCCAAAGGAGAAACGCTGGGGAGGTGTGAGTCCCTTCGGAAAAGAGGTAATAGAGGAGTGCAACCGTCTTGGAATGTTAATCGACGTATCACATATCTCCGATGACTCATTTTGGGATGTCCTCAAATACTCCAAGGCACCTGTAGTGGCTACACACTCCTGCTGTCGTGCACTTGCTTCTCATCCCCGCAATATGAGCGATGAAATGATCGTAGCTCTGGCAGATAAGGGAGGTGTGATTCAGATCAATTTTTATCCTGCTTTTCTCGATAATGAGTATGCAGCATCTGATATCTGGGATCTGGAGGATATTTTTGAGGCTACTGACAAGGCATGGCAGAAAGATAAATCCAATATTGAGCTTCAGAAGCAACTTGAAAAGTCCGTCATCGCCATGAACGCCGTCAAGAAACCTTCCTACAAAAGGGTCGTGGACCATATTGACCATGTGGTCAGTCTGGTAGGAGTGAAACATGTAGGACTCGGCAGTGATTTTGACGGTATAAACACTACTCCTAAAGGTCTCGAGGATATCAGCAAAATACAGCGAATAATCATCGAACTTCGCAGGCGCGGTTACAAGGAGCATGAAATCAAGGCGATTGCCGGTGGCAACTTCTTCCGTGTCATGGATGCAGCTCAAAGGTTTGCTGACGAAGAATAATCCTTTTTTGCAACAAATTATTTTTATCAGATATGAAATTTTTTATCGATACTGCCAATCTCGAGCAGATCAAAGAGGCTCAGGCACTCGGAGTCCTGGATGGAGTTACTACCAACCCTTCACTTATGGCAAAGGAGGGTATCAAGGGCGATGACGCTATCAAAGCGCACTATCAGCAGATATGTGAAATTGTTGACGGTGACGTAAGCGCGGAAGTTTTCGGTACGGAGTATGACGATATGATCCGTCAAGGGGAGGAACTTGCGGCTCTTCATCCGCAGATTACCATCAAGCTTCCCTGTACAAAAGATGGCATCCGTGCAGTAAAGTATTTCTCAGAAAAAGGTGTCAAGACCAATTGTACCCTTGTTTTTACAGTAGGACAGGCACTGCTCGCTGCCAAAGCGGGAGCCACCTATGTTTCTCCCTTCGTAGGGCGTCTGGATGACATTTCGAGCGATGGAGTAGCTCTAATTAAAGAAATTGTAGATGTTTTCAACTACTACGGTTATCAGACACAGGTGCTTGCAGCTTCAATTCGCCACACTCAACATATAATTGACTGTATGAAAGCGGGTGCCGATGTCGCCACTTGTCCTCTAAAGGCCATACTGGGTCTTCTCAACCATCCTCTGACGGATAAAGGTGTGGAGATTTTCGTGGCTGATGCCAGGAAAATGGAAGGCTGATGAGAAGAATTCAGGAAAAATTCATGCGTCTTGCGATTGACCTCGCTGCTGAAAATATTAAAAATGGGGGAGGTCCTTTCGGTGCCGTAATCGTCAAGGATGGAGAAGTGGTCGCTACCGGATGCAACCGTGTAACTGCTTCAAATGACCCTACAGCCCATGCGGAAGTGAGTGCAATTCGTGCTGCCTGCAAGGCACTTGATACATTCGTCCTGGAGGGATGCGAAATTTACTCCTCTTGTGAGCCCTGTCCAATGTGCCTTGGGGCCATTTACTGGGCACATCTCGATAAACTATATTATGCCTCCAACAAGCATGATGCTGCCGATGCCGGCTTTGACGACTCCTTTATATATAAAGAGCTTGAGCTAAAACCCGAAGATCGCCGTCTTAAAGCAGAGGTCCTGTTACAAAAAGAAGCCCTCCGGGTTTTCGAATCCTGGAAGGCTCAAGAAGACAAGGTGGAGTACTGAGTGTGTAGTGTGTAGTGTGTAGTGTGTAGTGTGTAGTCTGTAGTCTGTAGTCTGTAGTGGCTGAACTTCCCTAAATAGGGTTGACCGTTTTTGGTTAATAATTCAATTCATTTTTCCAATTACTATCGGACAATTATGAGCCTGAGGTTCTTG
>JAGONS010000036.1 GCA_017992915.1 Bacteroidales bacterium
CACGCACCCTCTCCACACCCATACGGCTGCTGCGATGGTTGACCATCCCTTCGGAAGTAATAACCGCACCTTTGAGAGCGAAAACTTTTTCTTTCATCGTCACATCCAGGGTCCCTCTATCGTGAAGCAGGACATTTAAATCCAGATCTTCGAGAGAATAGCCAGTAAAACGAAGCAGGTGTTCTCCGACAGGCAACAATATCCTGTAAAAACCCGATGCATCGCTTTGGGTATATGCCCCCGGACTCGCCTCAAGGATGGAAATGCCGACCAAAGGTTCTCCTGTGGCCACATCAGTAATATAACCGCTTAGATAGACTTTCCCCGTAACCCCGCTGTTGGACTCCCCTATCTCATATACCTTGTTGGCAAATGTAAACTTGTAGCCCGACTGATCAAGATAGATGGAAGTATCACGCTGTACCTGCTCTCCGCTACTGAAATAACCAATGGGAAGTTCGGTTGCAAATCCTACCGTTCTGAGGATATATATGCCGCCATCAAAACGTGTGATGGCATATCCCTTATTTTTTAGCTCCGAAAGTATGCTTTCGAGTATTTTTTCACGCGGAGCATCTACCGTATAATTAGCCTGATCCAGACCATCGGAGATAAAATAGGTCTTAGGATGAATGCTCCTCACATAACTGACCAGCGAATCAATACTGACATGACTCAGACGAACATTTGCCCGTTGGGCATATAAAACATTTCCTGAGGCAAAAACACCAAGGAGCAACAAAATAAAGAGTACTACGAATCTACTTGAACGTACTTTCAGCATAATCCAATACTTTTACACAATACTCTTCAAAATTTCTTCTGGGAGAAACATTAGCTTTCCTTAAGAATGTCTTTATCTCCTTTTTACGGTCAGGGAAGAGGTTTAGAATATCTTTTTCACGTCTGACGAGGGTCAGAGCATTATCTTTGAGACAATAGAATGCGGAGTTGTATTTGAAATAATAAAATACATTCTCTTTGAAATTGGGGTCATAATAACCGATTGCATCCCCGTTGCTCAAATGAATGTCACGATTAAGCTTTTTGGTAATCTGGCGCAAAAGAGTGATCGGTCCATCATGAATTATCTCGAAAATACCCCCATCCCTGCAAATAAATCTCTTTTCTCCAATATTAAATGAAGTAAGATAGGAGGTATTGAGAGCTACGGTAATGGCACTTAAAGGATGCTTGACCAACACCTGCTGAAGGTTTGCATCAATGTTGAGCAAAAGACCCTCATATTTTTTATTGTTGTAGACCACATCTCCGATAAGAAACTGTGGTGACTCCCAGTAAAAGGTACCATTGAACTGAAAAGCGTAGTGAATTGCCTTGCGTCCCCTATAGATCATAAGCGCATCACCCGCTTCCTGCGCATACTCTTCATATAGTGTAGGTTGGGCCGGTGCTCCGGAGAAGGGAAACACCAGCAGAGAGACTAGTAGAAATAATCTAAAACTCTTCATAAAAAATCTCTGCAAGCATACAGCGGGCAGAACCTCCGCCATTAGCTTCAATAATACTTAAATCAGGAGAAGCAATGTCACAATGCGACTCAATCAAACGCAATTGTTCCGAGCGAAGTGATTTTCGAGCAGCGGCCGACATAACCAACAGTGGCTTCTCTGTGCCACCAGGCTGTACCTCCAGCATATTACCTGCAAAGTTCCCCATCTGATCGTATGAGATATCCACGATATCCCTCTTTCCCAACAAACGCACGAGAGTCTCTCTGACTGAGGCATCTTTGATGCTCTCCAGACAGACAACCGCCAGATGGGTTCCCACACACATCATTACATTGGTATGATAAATGGCTTTTCCGGCCCCATCTATGGCATCGAAAAGGAAATAATCCCATTCGAACAGTTTACAAAACTCCTTGAGTACATCTTCGTCGGTGCGGGGGGCACGACAAGCATATACTATTCCCGCTTCGCGATCAATGACCATACTGCCGGTCCCCTCGAGAAACTTTCCTTTGGATTCGTAAGGCGTCAGATCATAAATATTGCGTATATCAAAAGTGCCGATAAGATGGTCCATCACAGCCTGTTTACGCTCCAAACGGCGATTGAGCGCACACATCGGATAGAGCACCAAAGTACCGTCCGAATGAGTGGAAAACCAGTTGTTTGGAAAAATGGAGTCCGGCGTATGAGGTTCAGGAGTATCCTCTATCACATCAACCACCATTCCGTGCGAGCGAAGCAGAGCTACAAAAGAGTCGAACTCCCGCAATGCGACCTCCTGGGCGCCGGATTCGAAACCCCTGCGTTGAAATGCATTATTGGTTGCAGTCTGGGCATTAAACCCAAATGAACAGGGGCGCACCATGAGTACGCGGTTCGCCGTCTGTCTGAAAGAAATCACTGACATAAAAACTACTCAAGTTCCCTGAATGCTCTCTTTATAATTTCAATCGCCTCGCGCAGCTCTTTTTCAGTAATTACTAGGGGCGGAGCGAAACGAATAATATGTTTATGTGTGGGTTTGGCAATAAGACCGTATTCAGCCATTTTAAGGCAAATATCCCACGCCTCTTTACCATTAACCGGAGTAGTCACCACGGCATTGAGGAGACCTTTTCCGCGCACCTGTTTAATAAAAGGCGATTTGAAAGCCTTAAGCTCTTCCCTGAAAATTTTACCGAGATATTCAGCCTTTTCGGTAAGTTTCTCATCTCTTACAACCTCAAGAGCTGCAATACCCACCCTTGCTGCGATAGGGAACCCTCCGTAAGTAGAACCATGTTCCCCGGGTTTGATGGTAAGCATTATATCATCATCGGCCAGAACTGCCGAAACGGGCAGAACACCACCTGAAAGGGATTTTCCAAGAATAATAATGTCGGGGCGAACATTTTCGTGTTCACAGCAGATCAATCTGCCTGTGCGGGCTATGCCGGTCTGTACCTCGTCAGCAACAAAAAGTACATTGTGGCGCTTACAGGCATCATAACATTTTTTAAGATAGCCATCATCCGGCACAAATACTCCTGCCTCTCCCTGAATGGGCTCTACAAGGAAAGCAGCCACATGTTCCCCATGCTTTTCGAGAACTGCTTCGAGAGCTGCGGCATCATTGTAAGGTATCTTTATGAAACCGGGGGTTAAAGGGCCATATTGTGAATAGGAAGAAGGGTCGGTAGACATCGATATTACGGTTATCGTACGACCGTGAAAGTTGCCCTCACAAACTACGATGATAGCCTTGTCTTCAGGAATACCCTTTCTTACATAACCCCATCTACGGGCAAGTTTCAGGGCGGTTTCCACTGCCTCTGCTCCTGTGTTCATAGGAAGGAGCTTGTCATAGCCGAAGAATTTTGTAGCAAATTCTTCGAAAGGGCCAAGACAATCATTGTAGAAAGCTCTTGATGTCAGACAAATTTTTTCTGCCTGATCGCAGAGCGCTTTTACGATTTTGGGATGGCAGTGACCTTGGTTAACCGCCGAGTAAGCAGACAAAAAATCGAAATATTTTTTCCCGTCAACATCCCAAACGAATGCGCCTTCACCTCTTGAAAGAACTACAGGTAGTGGATGATAATTGTGTGCACCAAATTTTTCTTCTTGATCTATGAATTTCTGAGCATTTTTTGTAATAACCATAATATTTAAACTGTTTTTGTTAACGATTGACAAAAGTACGAAAACTTTTAGACTTTACATAGTGTTTTATTTCCACAGCTCTGACTCTCTTTTTGAATGGTGTTTTCTAAAAACACAAAATACCATTTGAGAAAAAAACATATCCTCAAAAGTAAACAAAAGAAAGTAAGCAGTTCCCCAAATGTAAAAATGCAAAAATCCTGCCTGATACGTTCAGCACGGGGGCTTATTATGGGGAAAAACTAACGGAAGCGATTGACTCCTTGTCAATCACTCAGATACAAATGATGATATTTTTTAATAAAAACTACTGGAACAGATAGATCTTGTCGCCACGACGAAGTTTTTCGGCTATGGGAATAGAACACAGATCGCCCTTGACGGCACTGCCAACATTCCTCATATCAACCCTTATTTCAGGAACTTCATACTCGATGACACCGGTAGTCGGCCCTGTAATCAGCAACGAATCTCCGACTGAAAAAGTACCCGTCGCTACCATAACCTCTGCTACACCGATATTTGAAAAATAGTTGGTCACCTTTCCGATGTATGTTTTGGTGCGGGTGGCCTTATTACCATAAACATCGCTCCACTCTCCCAGTCGTGCACCCTGATAATATCCATCCCAGAAACCCCTGTTGAATACAGTTGCCAGCCGTTCCTTAAGAGATGCTGCCAATTCCGGAGTATATTTACCCTCAATGACGGCATCTGCGGCATCACGGTAGGCTCCGGTAACGGTCTTGACATATTCCGAAGAACGGGCGCGTCCTTCAATCTTAAACACGGTAACTCCCGATGCCATCATTTTGTCTATGAACTCGATCGTGCAAAGATCCTTGGGCGACATGATGTATTTATTGTCAATCTCCAGCTCACATCCCGTCTCGAGATCGGTAACACGATAGCCACGGCGACACAATTGATAACATGATCCGCGGTTGGCAGAAGCTGCATATTCGTGGAGAGAAAGATAACATTTGCCGGAAATGGCCATACAGAGAGCACCGTGACAAAACATCTCAATTCTCACCTTGCGACCCGAAGGACCCTTGATATTTTCAAGGTCAATTGCCTCCTTTATTTTTGCCACCTGCTCTAAATTCAACTCTCTTGCCAGCACAATCACATCCGCATACTCGGCAAAGAAGCGCAGAGCCTCCACATTGGCAACATTCAGCTGAGTTGAGATATGTACCTCCATCCCGAGAGAACGGGCATATTCAATGGCAGCCATATCTGATGCGATGACTGCGGTTACACCCGCCTTTTTCGCCATCTCCAAAGTCTCCCTCATAGGCTCCAGATCCTCATCATATAGCACGATATTGAGGGTCAAATAGGACTTGACATCATGTTCACTACAGATATCGCAAACTTTCTCGAGATCTTCGGGAGCAAAATTGTTGGCCGAGTGAGAACGCATATTGAGCCGGCCGATGCCGAAATAGACCGAATCCGCTCCGCCCTGAATGGCAGCCATAAGGCACTCAAAATTGCCCGCAGGAGCCATTATTTCTATGTTCCCTCTATTTTTCACGATGAATGAGTTGTTCTGCAAACTGATGGAGCTGTCTGGTCTGTACCTCATTCAAACCTATGCCCGAAATGGCTTCGAATGCTTTGTTATGATATTCCAGGATGGCTTTACGTGCATCATCTCTGATACCGAGATCATTATATAATCGTTGCATAGCAGCAACCTTATCTTCACGCTCATCCTCACCCATTGCTAAAATAGAAGCGAGACGCTCTTTATCGTCTCCGTCTGCCCTACGGATGCACTCAACCTGAAGCCAGGTCTTTTTGTCATTGACTATATCGTCTCCGATTTTTTTGCCGAAAATCTGCTGGTCTCCAAAAGTATCCAGATAGTCGTCGGCAATCTGGAAAGCCAGGCCAAGTTGATATCCGAACTGATATAGAGCAGTTCGAACCTCCTTGGATGCACCGGCAATGAGAGCCCCCATTTCCGCCGAACAGGCGAAAAGAACTCCGGTCTTAAGGCCTGTCATAGCGATATAGTCGGACATTGTGATGAAGGGTTTCTCCTCAAAATCCATATCGAACTGCTGTCCCTCACATACCTTTATCGCAGTATCGGTAAAGAGGCGCAGCGCCTCCGGCATTACCTCACTATTGCAGAATGATATGTATTTGCAAGCCAGAAGCGACATTACATCACCTGAAAGGATTGCCTTATTGGTGCCCCATTTTTTGAAAACCGTAGGCTGGTTACGGCGTGTATCGGAGTTGTCCATTATATCATCATGAACAAGAGAAAACTCGTGAAACATCTCAAGGGCAATAGCCGGATAGATGATGTCATTGCCGATATTGTCGCTGAAAAGATTGAATACGGTTAAGCAAAGACGCGGTCTGATGCGTTTGCCCCCGACGGAGATCATATACTCTATCGGCCGGTAGAGCGACTCCGGCTCCCCTTTGAGATCGAGACTTAAAATGCTCCTGGATATGATATTTGCTATGTCCTCGTGTGAAAGCATGAATATGGTTATTTGGACTACAAATATAAGGGATTTTGGACAAATTACTATCTTTGCGCCAATGGAAAATTCATCTGTCGCCACCGTAGTCAAACACACGGGCAGTCACTATCTGCTCTCCCGTCTGCCCGAATGGGACCCTTTTCCCGCGGTTATCCGCGGAAAAATTCGTCTCTTGGGCTCCACAGCTACCAATCCGATAGCCGTGGGCGACAAAGTGAAATATATTCCCGGTGACGGCGATGGCAATACGCTTGCAACCATAGAAGAGGTCCTTCCCCGAACTAATTACATGATTCGTCGCTCGGTCAATCTCTCCCGTCAATCACATATTATCGCAGCCAATCTTGACCGTGCCTTCCTGATAGTAACCATGGTATTTCCGGAGGTTAAACCTGCCTTTGTAGATAGATTTCTACTTACTTGCGAAGCCTACCGGATCAAAGTGACATTAGTCATCAATAAAATAGATATCTACGACGACTATGCTCTGGAACGTATGGAGGAGTTCAAGCATATATACTCCGGAGCCGGATATGAAATAATGGAGGTTTCCGCTCTCACGGGGGAGGGGATCGAACCCATCAGGGAACTCTGCAAAGGAGATAACGACGCTTATGTTTCTCTCTTCTCAGGTGTTTCCGGAGTGGGCAAATCCTCACTTATTCGTGCTATTGACCCCTCTCTGGACCCCAAAATCAGGGAAATATCACTGGCTCATCTACAAGGAAGGCACACTACCACTTTCTACGAGATGTACCCCCTGAGCAGCGGCGGTTTCATTATCGACACTCCGGGTATCCGCGGCTTCGGATTGGTAGACATCGAGCCTCACGAGTTGAGCACTTACTTCCCTGAAATGCTCAGAGTGATGGACAACTGCAAATTTATGCCCTGTACTCATACTCACGAGCCGGACTGCGCAGTAAAAGCAGCACTCGAAGAGGGAACCATTTCATACGAGAGATATTATTCCTACCTCGGAATGCTCGAAGAGGAGACCAAGTATCGATGAAAATCTCCACCATCAATCGCAATATCCTGCGTCTGGCTTTGCCCAGCATTATGGCAAATATCACCGTACCCCTGGTGGGCATAGTTGATCTCGCCATAGCCGGACATCTGGGTAATGCAGCCAGTATCGGCGGTATTGCCATCGGTTCAATGCTGTTTGACCTGCTCTACTGGAACATGGGATTTTTGAGGGTAGGAACGGGAGGTATAACGGCCCAGGCATATGGCAGGCGCGATTTTAAGGAGGCGATGGATACCTTCACCCGAGGTATGGCGACTGCTCTTGCAGTAGCGTTGCTGATCTGGATCATCCAGTGGGTTTATATCGAGGCGGCATTTGCCCTGGTGGTTTGTTCACCCGAGGTGGAGAGTATTGCAAGGGAGTATTTTTTCATCAGGGTCTGGGCAGCGCCGGCCACATTGACGCTGATGGTATTCAAGGGGTGGTTTATCGGGATGCAGAATACTGTGCTGCCGATGGCTGTGGATATTACGGTCAACATTATGAATGTAGTGATCAGCTATATATTGGCCGTCCACACTCCGATGGGAGTTGCAGGTGTCGCCGTCGGAACTGTGGTAGCACAGTACAGCGGTCTTTTATTGGCCACAACTCTGATGTACTGCAATTTCAGGAAGTATTTCCATCTCATATCGGTACGGGCGAGCGTCAAGTTGAACAAGATGAAAACATTTTTCTCGATCAACGGCAATCTTTTCATCCGTTCCCTCTGTATGCTGGTAATTTATATCGGATTTACCTCAATTGCCGCGAGGTATGGCGACACATTGCTGGCTGTGAGTTCGGTTATGATGAAGCTACTGCTACTCTACTCCTATTTCGTGGATGGATTTGCTTATGCGGGTGAAGCTCTCGCGGGACGTTTTATCGGGGAGAAAAATAGTGATTCTCTGATCAGTACGGTACGCTGGATTTTTATATGGTGTTTCGGTATAAGCATCTTCTCAACTCTGATCTATGCGGGGCTCGGTAAGCCGATGTTTCGGCTTATGACCGACAATATTGCAGTTGTGGAGGCCTCCACCCCGTTTTTGTTCTGGCTGCTGCTCATGCCGGTAGTGAGTTGCATCGCCTTTACCTGGGATGGGATCTTTATCGGAGCCACAGCTACTAACCACCTGCGCAATAGCATGATCTGGTCTGCTGCGCTATTTATTGTCACCTATGTGGCTTTCGAGTCTCTACTGGGCATACAGTCGCTATATCTCGCCTATTTCGTCCATCTGCTGGTACGCAGTCTCTATCTCACCATCGTGAGAAAAAGCGCTTTGACGATAAAGTAAGATTATTTGTTATATTTGCAAGACATAACAAGAAACCGAAGATATGTTATACAGGAGCAAAGCACCTTTCAGACTCGGAATAGCGGGCGGGGGCACCGATGTCTCCCCTTACTCCGATATATACGGAGGTGCTATTCTCAACGTCACCATCGACCGTTTTGCATATGCCACCATCAGACCGACATCCGACGGTATAGTACGTTTCGTACACATCAACGATGACATCGTCAAAGAATTCGTGGCAGCACCGCGTATAGAACCATGCGAACCCCTTGTGCTTCAATGCGGCATTTACAACTCCATCGTAAGCAAATACAATGGCGGCAATCCGCTTTCTTTTGAGTTGACTACAAGTATGGATGTCCCTTCCGGTTCGGGCCTGGGAACATCTTCTACCCTTGTGGTAGCCATTCTCGGTGCATTTGTCGAGTGGCTGAAACTGCCTCTGGGAAAATATGACATCGCGAGATATGCCTACGAGATCGAGCGTATCGACCTCAAGATGGCCGGTGGTAAGCAGGACCAATATGCTGCCACCTTCGGAGGCGTAAATTTCATGGAGTTCAAGGATTATGACAGGGTGATTGTCAATCCGCTAAGCATCAAGGATGCAGTTATGCAGGAGTGGGCTCTAAACACCATTCTGATATTTACCGACAAGAGGCGCGATTCTTCCAGGATTATTGAACAACAGGTTTCTAACGTCAAGAGCAACCGCAGCGACTCCGTGGAAGCAATGCACAAGGTCAAAGAAGAGGCTTTCAGGATAAAGAACTGCCTGCTGCAGGATAATCTTCGCGAAATGGGAGAGGCTCTCAACACCAGCTGGACCAACAAAAAAAAGATGGCAGACAACATTTCCAATGAACACATCGACAAAATATATGACATTGCGCTGGCCAATGGTGCGCTCGGAGGCAAGATTTCGGGGGCAGGTGGTGGAGGATTTATGTTTTTTTATTGTCCGGACAATAGCTGTTATCGCGTAAAAGCGGCCCTGACGGCAATGAAACTTGGAGAAATATATGATTTTCAATTTTGTAAAGAGGGATTGACCACATGGAGCGTAAAGAATGGATAACAAATCGTCTGTCACGCCACACAGCTGTCGTAGAACAGATAAGGAACAACAGCGACCTTTTGGAACAGATTGAGAAAGCCGCAGAGATGATTACGGAGGCTTTTGCCTCGGGGCATTGCCTTTGGCTTTGTGGCAATGGCGGCAGCGCTGCTGACGCCCAGCATTTGGCAGCCGAATTTTCCGGCAAATTTTATCTTGACAGAAAAGCCCTGCACGCCGAAGCACTCCACTGTAACACCTCTTATATCACGGCAGTGGCCAACGACTACTCCTATGATAAGATCTATGCCCGTCTGATAGATGGTGTCGGCAAGCCCGGAGACATCCTTATAGGTATTTCTACATCAGGCAATTCAGCCAATATAATCAAAGCATACGAAGTATGCGGCAGTAAAGGCATATGTACAATCTCGCTCACCGGTGCCTCCGGTGGTGCGCTGAAAGAGCTATCGGATATATTGATCAATATTCCTTCTATCGACACGCCCCGTATCCAGGAGGCTCATATTCTGATCGGACACATAATTTGCGAGATGGTAGAAGCCGCCCTTTTCTCTGAAAAATGATGGAATGTGTAGTACTGGCGGGAGGCAAAGGCACACGCTTGAAAAGCGTGGTGGCCGACTTGCCCAAATGTATGGCCGAAGTTGCCGGCAAGCCTTTTCTCTCATATATAATCTCATCGCTGGAAAATGTCGGATTTCACCACATCATTCTTTCTCTTGGCTTTATGCATGAGGTTGTAGAAGAGTGGGTGGCATCTCTCGAATGTCGCGCACGTATTACCTGCGTTGTGGAAAATGTGCCTCTTGGCACGGGTGGAGGTGTGCGACTGGCTCTTCAGAAGGCCGCAGAAGAGGATGTTTTCATACTCAACGGAGATACATTTTTTGGAGTCAGTTATAGGAATATGCTTCAGCAACACCTCCAATCGGGAGCAATCGCCACTATTGCACTCAAAAAGATGCGAGACTTTGACCGTTACGGTGCTGTGGAAATCGAATCTCAAAATGGCTTCAACCGAATAACCGATTTTAAGGAAAAAAGCCATTGCGAAGAGGGTCTGATAAACGGAGGTCTCTATATTATCAAAAAAAATGTACTTGATGATTTTCCGGAAAAATTTTCCCTTGAAAAGGACTTTTTTGAAAAAAGAGATGACATTTACGGATACATTTCAGACGGGTATTTCATAGACATCGGTATTCCGGAAGATTACAAGCGGGCTGACCATGATTTCGCACAAGGAATCTACAAGCCGATGGATACCCTTTTTCTCGATAGAGACGGTGTCATAAATGTTCTCAGACCGTACGACTATGTCAAGAGTGTGGAAGAATTTAAATTTGAAAAGGGAGCGATTGAGGCACTTGCAATTCTCTCACCCCTTTTTGCCAGAATACTTATAATCTCCAACCAGCGCGGAGTTGGCAAAGGCATAATGAGTAATCGTGATCTGGAGATAATTCATAAGTATATGCTTGAGAAGATTACTGCCGGTGGCGGCAGAATAGACAAAATATATATTTGCACGGATACGGACGACTCCAGTCCGGACCGCAAACCAAATATCGGAATGGCCTTACAAGCACTCCGTGACTATCCGGATATCGACCTCACCAGATCATTGATGCTGGGGGATTCGGATTCGGATATGGAGTTCGCCGAAAATGCCGGTATTCCGGCAGTAAGAGTTACTGCAGACAACAACCTTTTGAAAATCGCAACTCAACTCTCCCAACTATTATGAGGATAGCATATCTCTCCACTTTTTACCCTTTCAGGGGAGGCATCGCCCAGTTCAATGCCAACCTTTACGAAGAACTTGCAAAGAAACATCAAGTCAGGGCTTTTACTTTCAGCAGACAGTACCCTTCACTGCTGTTCCCCGGAAAAACACAATATGTGACGGAGCGGGACAAAGCAAAGGTAGTGGAGAGCACGGCATTGCTCGACACCATCAACCCCTTTACCTATTTCAGTACCGCAAAAATAATAGCAAGTCTGGAACCCGATGTGGTCGTTATGAAATACTGGATGTCATATCTTGCCCCGTCATTGGGAATGGTTGCCAAACTCCTTAGGAAAAAAGGCATCAAAGTGGTCACGATTCTTGATAACGTTATACCGCACGAAAGAAAATTCTTCGACAAACCCTTCTCAAGATGGTTTCTCAAACAAAACAGCGGATGTATTGCAATGAGCAGCTCCGTACTTGACGATATGCTCAGTCTCACTCCGGACAAGCCCTATATTCTCCAGCCCCATCCCCTATACGACCATTTCGGGGCAAAAATGGAGAAAGAAAAAGCCTGTGAGAGACTCGGAATCAAACCTGACAAGAAAAACCTGCTTTTTTTCGGACTTATCCGCGATTATAAGGGGCTTGACCTGCTCATAGAGGCGATGAAACACCTGGATGACAGTTACCGTCTGATAATTGCCGGCGAGAGTTACGGCAGTTTTGACAAATATCAGGAACAGATTAAAAATCTGATTGCCAAAAACTCCTCTTTAGCAGAACGCATAGTCGTCTTCAACAGATATATAGACGACGATGAAGTGCCGGCATTTTTCTCGGCATCCGACCTTTGCGTACTCCCCTACAAAAGCGCTACACAAAGTGGCATTACTGCCATATCTCTTCATTTCGAAATACCCGTGATTGCCACCCGGACCGGTGGCCTCGCTGAAACCGTGGAAGAGCCCGGCATCGGCATAATAGCTGACGAAATCTCGGCCGAAGGGATTGTTAGGGCCATAGAGTCATACTTCACTCATCCTGATAAATCCCTCTTTACGGAAAACATTCGTAAAGCCAAAGAGA
>JAGONS010000037.1 GCA_017992915.1 Bacteroidales bacterium
ATCAAAGAGAGCAACCTTTCAGGCCACTCTCTATATGTTTGCTATTAGCCATTGGCCGTTGGCTCTTGGCTTTCCTATTGGCCGTTAGCTGTTGGCTTATTTATAATTACTCATTACTCCCCCCCCCGCTAAATACTCCTCACTCCCTATTCAGAACTCCCAACTACCCTACTACACACTACACTCTACTCCTCCCCTTCGTCTGAACTCTGGTCATCTGCAAAGTCCTCGTCACTTGCCGGGAATCCGTCATCACCCGAATCATCGTCATCGTCATCGTTGTCATCCTTGAAAAGGCCATTCTGTACATCTTCATAATCATCCACCTTCACCTTAATCTTCACAAGATAAATGGCATCGGGGATCTCAACGGAAACAGCATGGAAAAAAGTACCGTCCGGCTTGACAACCTTGAAGATATCACCCATATAATCTGCATATCCATGAGGATATTTCTCCTTGAATGCTTCCGCGAGTTCGGGAGACATATTTTCATAGCTAATAACAGCTCTTTTTTTGTTAGTGCCTATCATAAAGTGATTCGATAATATATATGTGCAATATTAGGAGATTTTTTTCAAATACAAATGTAATTCACATTATTTCTTGAAAAAAAATGATTTTTGTCTCTGTTTTCTCCGTGGATTGCGCTCAACGAAGAGAGGTTTATCTGTTTTAGGGTCGATTCCGGTATAAAACATTACCGAAGAACGTGTCATGGGAGTAGGAGTAAAATCCTGAACCTGTTCCATGAAAAGATTTTTCAGATGCGGATTGCGTGAAAGGCTTTCCATATCCTCCATCCTGCATCCGGGATGACCGGAAATAAAGTAGGGCACAAGCTGATATTTAAGCCCTTTGCGGCGACAGATATCATCAAACTCCTGCCTCAACCTTTCAAAAAGTTTGAAAGAGGGTTTGCCCATTACCCGAAGCACATGGTCGCAGGTATGCTCTGGAGCCACTTTCAAACGACCTGAAGTGTGTTTTGTAACCAATTGTTCCAGATAGGGTTTTGACGTATCATCCAGATAACCATCTTTGTCGAGGAAGAGGTCATATCTTATACCGCTGCCGATATAGGCATTTTTGATGCCCGGAACTTTGAGAACTTTTTCGTATAACGAAAGCAATTCCTTATGCGAGGTCTCCATATTCTTGCACCGCGAAGGAAAGAGACAGGAGTGCCGTTTACATCCGGCACATAGCGAACGGTCGCGTCCTCTCATCCGATACATATTGGCCGTAGGAGCACCCAGATCAGTAATATTACCTTTGAATCCGGGCATTGCTGCGAGAGCTTCTACCTCTGCAAGTATCGATTCAGGGGTCCTGGACTGTATGAATTTGCCCTGGTGAGCTGCCAGTGTGCAGAAATTGCAGCCTCCGAAGCAGCCACGGTGGGTGGTCACCGAATGCTTAATCATCTCATATGCGGGAATGTGCTTATCTCTGTACCTTGGATGAGGCATTTTGGTAAATGGCAGCGCATAGATTGCATCCATCTCCTGCTCCGTAGCCGGTGGATAGGGGGGATTTATGCATACATAGCGCTCTCCGCATGTCTCCACCAGCATCTGCGGTTCCATACTATTTGCCTGATCCTCAATGATGTTGAAATTGGCAGCGAAATCCCGCTTGTCAGCCTTACAATTTTCAAATGAAGCAAGGCCAATATGCTCTGTCAAGGGTTCGGTGTCGGAAAGATATCCAACCTGTGAGATTGAATGTAGCGCCCGGAAAGGCAAACCGCCGGCTAGAACATCCGCTATGGCACAAATAGGCCTCTCCCCCATTCCATACACCAGCAGATCGGCCCCGCTTTCAACCAGAATAGAGGGTTTGAGCATATCCTGCCAGTAATCGTAATGCGTCAGGCGACGCAAAGAGGCCTCTATACCTCCTATCACCACCGGTATCTGCGGAAAGAGTTTCTTGAGAATTCGGGTATAAACGGTTACCGCATAATCGGGTCTGAATGAAGCTTTACCACCGGGCGTATAAGCATCATTGCTGCGCAGACGCTTAGCAGCGGTATAGTGATTGACCATCGAATCCATTGCACCGGAGGTGACTCCGAAAAAGAGCTTTGGCTCCCCCAGTTTTCTGAAATCCCTCAAATCATCCCTCCAATTGGGCTGCGGAACTACCGCTACACGGTATCCTGCATTCTCCAGCACCCTCGCTATGACGGCAGTACCAAAAGCAGGGTGGTCAATAAACGCGTCTCCGGTAAACAGGATTATATCGGGAGCATCCCATCCGAGGGCTTCGATCTCTTTCTTTGTAGTGGGAATCATCACATCCTCTCAGGCAGCGAAATCCCGAGAATGCCCATCGCCTTAACAAGAACCTGCGCAATGATGGATATCAGATAGAGGCGCTGGGCACGTGTATCTGAATCCTCTTCCCTCAAAATAGAGGTGTCGTGATAGTACTGGTTAAACTCCTTTGCAAGATCATAGGCATAGTTGGCAACAATTGCGGGAGAATGTGCATCCCCACCCTCCTTTACCTTGTCAGGATAGGAGCTCAACAATTGAACGATAATCTCTTCCTTAGGAAGGAGCAAAGCTCCTGTCACTGAGGGAGCCATGCTCTGCTCCGCAGCTTTCCTGAGTATGGACTTAATGCGGGCATGGGTGTACTGGATAAAGGGTCCCGTATTGCCGTTGAAATCAATCGACTCCTTAGGATCAAAAACCATTGTCTTTTTGGGATCCACCTTGATAATGAAATATTTCAGCGCCCCCAAACTGATCATCCTGAAAAGAGCATCCTGCTCTTCGTCGCTCATATCTTCTATTTTACCCAGTTCGAGAGAGGTCTCCCTGGCAGTATCATACATACTCTCGAGAAGGTCGTCGGCATCCACAACCGTGCCTTCACGTGATTTCATTTTACCTTCCGGCAATTCCACCATACCATAAGAAAGATGGTAAATGGAGTCAGACCACTCAAATCCCAATTTTTTGAGGATGAGTTTGAGAACCTGGAAATGATAATTCTGCTCGTTGCCAACCACATATATATGCTCATCAAAGCCATATTCGTCATATCTCTGATGTGCCGTACCTATGTCCTGTGTCATATAGACCGAGGTTCCGTCACTTCTGAGGAGTAGTTTCTTGTCAAGTCCCTCTTCGGTGAGGTCACACCATATGGATCCATCTTCCTGTTTTTCGAAAATACCCTTTTCCAGTCCATCAAGGACAAGAGATTTACCCAGGAGGTAAGTCTCCGATTCGTAATAGGTCTTGTCGAATTCTATACCTAGATTGCGGTAGGTAACATCAAACCCTTCATAAACCCATCCATTCATTTTTTTCCAGAGATCAACTACCTCTTTATCACCGCGTTCCCATTTTAAAAGCATCTCCTGTGCCTCTTTGAGCAAGCCCGCCTTTTTTTCGGCTTCATCTTTTTCCAAACCCTCACGCTCCATTATCTCCTTCACTTCAGCGGTAAGCATATTGTTGAATTTCACATAATAATCGCCCACGAGATGGTCTCCTTTGCGTCCGGTGGAGGCAGGAGTTTCACCATTGCCTTCTTTGAGCCATGCAAGCATCGATTTGCATATATGTATACCCCTGTCATTGACAAGGTTGACCTTTACGATGTTGTGTCCGTTGGCAGCCAGAAGCTGCGAAACGGACCATCCGAGAAGATTGTTGCGAATGTGGCCCAGATGGAGCGGTTTGTTGGTGTTGGGAGAAGAAAATTCCACCATCACGGTCTTTCCTGTAGAAGGCAACCGACCGTAATCCTCATTTTCACCTATGGATTTGAGAACGCCTACCCAGAAAGAGGGAGCGAGTTTGATATTTAGAAAACCCTTGATGACATTAAACGAATCCACATCGGGACAGTGCTTCTCGAGATATCTCCCTATCTCCTGCGCCGTGGCTTCGGGTGCTTTTTTGCTCATTTTGAGCAGCGGAAATACGACGAGGGTATAGTCGCCTTCAAATTCTTTCCTTGTTGCCTGTACCTGGATCTCCGATTTGGGGAGCTCAACACTATATAGTGATTTGAGTCCCCCTTTTATCGCTTCTTGTAAAAAATCTGTCGGATTCATTTCGTTTTAGTTGCTTGCTTGAGTTTCTTTTCCTTTTTGTTTGCCGCAAAATAGATATTCATCTCCTTTTTGGCTTTTGGTGCCAGCATAAACAGGGTGAACATCGTCGGGAATGCCATCAAGGCATAAGCCGTATCAATCAGACTCACCGCCGCCTTGAGCGGAATCATTGCCGACACAATCAACATAAGAAGGAAAAAAATGTTGTAGTATTTTGCATATTGCGCACCGAAAAGAAATCCGGTGCATTTTTGTCCATAATAAGAGTAAGAGAACATCGTGCTGAAAGCAAACATCAACACCATTACAAAGAGGAGGTAGCCACCTACCGCAGGAATCGAAGCATTAAATGCATTAATTGCAAACTTGAGACCCTCCATCGAACTCATCCCAGATCCTGCGGGCATGATCGAAGGATCAATTCTCACACCGATTAGAATAGCTAAAGCTGTAAGTGTGCATACAAGACCGGAATCAATTGAGGGGCCGATCATTGCTACAAGACCTTCACGCACAGGTTCGTTGTTTTTAGAGGCACCATGCATCATGGATGCGGTACCTACTCCTGCTTCATTGACTAAAGCGGCACGTCGTACACCGGTAAGGGCTATCATTATTATCGAACCGATACCTCCTCCCAGAGCTCCTCTCGGGGTGAAGGCTCCGGCGATTATATCCTTGAATACTCCCGGCACATGACCGATATGCCTGATCATGATAAAGAGTACGAGAATAAAATAGAGACCTACCATCAGGGGAACCAGTTTGGCAGAGACCTTTGAAATCCTCTTTATTCCGCCAATGATAACACCTGCAACAATAGCTGTTATTATCACTCCTATGATGAATCTCAACAGAAGGGTATTCTGCTCGGGAGCAAAAAAGAGCGAGGTTACAGACTCGGTCAACTGATTGGACTGCATTATACATAATGTGCCTATCAGACCGAATATCGAGAAGAATATAGCAAGCGGTTTCCACTTTTGGCCCAGGCCCGACGTGATCATATACATCGTGCCTCCTTGGGTTTCTCCTGCAGAATCTTTCCCTTTGTACATCACGGCGATGGTACCTTCGAAAAACTTAGTCGCCATGCCTGCGATGGAACTTACCCACATCCAGAATATTGCTCCCGGCCCTCCCACAGAGATGGCAATGGCCACACCGGCAATATTGCCCATGCCGACCGTTGCCGCTATGGCACTGGAGAGCGCCTCGAAGGAACTGATCTGGCCGTCAGCCTTGTCATCCTTGACTCTAAGAGCCTGAATGGCCCGACCATACCTGCGCAACGGTGTAAATCCTGAATAAAAGAGAAAGAAGAAACCGCCTCCTATGAGGAGGAAAAAGAGCGGATATCCACAAATAAAGTCGCTAACGACAGTAATGCCGTTGCCAAATGCATTCCAAAAATTGCTCATGCCTATGACAGAACGCTAGTTTAGTCCTCTATTTTTCAATAATGGCTCTATCTTGGGCTCCCTGCCACGGAAATTGACATAGAGCTTCATTGCCTCGTCAACACCGGGACGCTCGAGAATCTCCTTACGGAATTTGAGCGCAACTTCGGGATTGAAGATGTCTCCGGTCTCAACAAAAGCCTCATATGCATCGCAATCGAGCACCTCAGCCCAGATATAGCTGTAGTAGCCTGCTGTATAACCGCCACCAAATGTGTGGTTAAAGTAGGTTGAACGATATCTTGAAGGAATCTGAGGCAGAAGCCCTCTTTCTCCAAGAACCTTATTTTCGAAAGTCATCGGGTCGAGATCCTCCGGAATGCTCTTGAGTACGTGGTAATCCATATCGAGAAATGAAGCCGCCAGATATTCCACAGTAGCAAATCCCTGACCATACTTACCTGCCTTGTCAAGTTTTTCGATAAGCTCTGCAGGAATCACCTCACCTGTCTCATAGTGCTTTGCATAGACTTTCAGCATCTCAGGTTCGAACACCCAGTGCTCCATAATCTGTGAAGGAAGCTCTACAAAGTCACGTGTCATACGACCCAGACCCTTGTATCTCACATCACAAAGGAGCGATGCCAGAGCGTGACCGAACTCATGGAAGAAAGTATTGGTCTCATCCGTGCTCAAAAGAGCCGGCTTGTCACCTGAAGGACGGGTAAAGTTACCCACTATGGTCACTAGAGGAAGTACCCTCTGACCATCTTTATAGTATTGTGAGCGAAATCCGCCGCACCATGCACCACCACGTTTCTCGCCCGGACGGGAGAACATGTCCATGAATAAAATACCTAAAGTAGTGCCGTCAGCCTCTTTACACTCAAATGCCACAGCCTCAGGATGAGGTAGAGGTACATTGTCAAGCTGCTCGAAAGTGATTCCAAAAAGCTTGTTGGCAACAAAGAAGATACCTTCACGTACATTTTCAAGTTTGAAATAGGGGCGCAATTCTTCATCGGAGATATTGTATTTGCTCTGCATCGATTTCTCGAAATAATATCTCCAATCGGCAGCTACGACATCAGTGATGCCATCTTTTGCAGCCAGAGCCTCTATGTCAGCAAGCTCGGCCTTTGCCACCGCAAGTGCGGGAGTCCATAGCTGATTGAGAAGGGAGTATACAGCATCGGCATTTTTAGCCATCCTATCTTCGAGAACATAAGCTGCATAATCCTCATATCCCAGGAGTTGTGCTTTCTGTAAGCGAAGGGAAATGAGATTTTTAATTACCTGATTATTGTCAGAATCATTGCCGTTGTTGCAACGGTTGAGATATGCGTCGAGCATTTTAATTCTCAATTCACGGTTATCGGCAGATTGCAGGAAGGGCATGATGCTGGGGTTGTCAAGTCCAAAGATCCAACCCTCTTTCTTAGCCTTTCGCGCACGGGTGGCGGCAGAAGCGATCTGTGCCTCAGAAAGACCTGCAAGATCCTCTTCATTTTCAACCAAAAGTGTCCATTCGGTCTCTTTAAGAAGATTCTGTCCGAAAGCGAGCTGATTGGCAGCAAGTTCGGTATTGATTTTCTTAAGTTCCTCTTTTTTATCTGTGGGAAGTTCGGCACCATTGCGGGCGAAGCCCTTGTATGTCTCTGTCAGAAGACGCATCTGGTCTTCTTCCAGGCCCAGACTCTCTCTGTTGTCATATACTTCTTTTATTCTTGCAAAAAGTGCTTCGTTTAGGTTGATCTCATTGTAGTGAGCACTTGTCAAAGGTGAGAGCTCCCTTGCGATTTCCTTGATCTGATCGTTGGATTTCACGCCTGATGCACTGCCAAACACAGCGGACACTTTGCTAAGCAATTCGCCTGAATTGCTATATGCAACTATAGTATTCTCAAAAGTTGCGGGCTCGGGATTGGATGTGATTGCATCAATCTCGGCGGAGTGAACCTCCATTGCCTTAATATATGCGGGCAAATAGTGTTTGGGGCGTACCTGCTCAAATGGAGGTATCTCAAACGGAGTATTCCAATCGGTTAGGAGCGGATTAGTTTCTGTACATGCAGTCATCATAAGTACTGCTAAAAAGGGTAATATAAGTTTTTTCATTGTTATGGTATTTTTTAGCTTTTATAGGGGGTTATCCGAGATAGCTCTTGAGGAGTTTGCTGCGTGCACTGTGACGCAGTCTCCTGATAGCTTTTTCTTTTATCTGGCGTACCCTTTCACGGGTCAGCCCGAAATGTTCGCCGATTTCCTCCAAAGTCATCTCCTGGCATCCGATGCCGAAGAAGTATTTGACGATATCACGCTCTCTCTCGGTAAGTGTGGAGAGTGCCCTTTCAATCTCTTTATTAAGGGATTCGTTTACAAGGCCGCGATCGGCATTGGGAGAATCGTTGTTGACAAGCACATCAAGCAGACTGTTGTCTTCACCGTCAACAAAAGGAGCATCCACAGAGACGTGACGGCCTGATACCCTGAGAGTGTCTGCGATTTTTTCTCTGGGAATGTCGAGAATTTCTGAGAGTTCGTCAGGGGAAGGCATGCGCTCATGCTCCTGTTCAAATTTGGAGAGCGCTTTGTTGATCTTGTTGAGCGAACCCACCTGGTTGAGCGGCAGGCGCACAATTCTGGACTGTTCCGCCAGCGCCTGGAGGATGGACTGTCTTATCCACCATACTGCGTATGAAATGAATTTGAAACCGCGAGTCTCATCAAACTTTTCCGCAGCCTTTATCAAGCCGAGGTTGCCCTCGTTTATAAGGTCGGGAAGACTGATTCCCTGATTCTGGTACTGTTTAGCCACTGATACCACGAATCTCAAATTAGCTTTGGTGAGCTTTTCAAGTGCCTCAGGGTCGCCTTTTCTGATTCTCTGGGCGAGTTCCACTTCCTCCTCGACTGTAATGAGCTCTTCCCTGCCTATCTCCTGCAGGTATTTGTCGAGCGAAGCACTTTCGCGGTTGGTTATTGATTTGGTAATCTTGAGTTGTCTCATTCAGAAATAATAATATTTGGTTTTAGTAATAATTGTTTTGAACAAAAAGATACACATGCAGGCAATAAAATTACCGCACGTGTATATTGTACGAATATATTCGGAAAAAGTTACAAAAAAATTGCAACTTTTACAAAGAAACTATCAATTCAATCTGTTTTCCACCTCTTTTGACAGTAATTACGGCCTGTTCTCCGGGACGCAGACGGTTCATTTGTTCCTGTACGGCAGCCCCATTCCTCACTCTGTTGAGATTTATTTCCGTAATGATGTCGCCAACTTTGATGCCTCCCTTTTCGGCAGCACTGTTTGGCTGTACCTCTGCTACATAGACCCCGTCCATGCTCTCGAGATTAAATTGACGGGCCATACTGTCCGTAATGTCCGTTATCGAAATGCCCAGCAGTGCACGGCGCACCTCACCGTATCTGATAAAATCTTCGGTAATCTTTCTCACGATATTGACGGGTACCGCGAATGAATAACCGGCATAAGAACCGGTAAGTGAGATTATGGAAGTATTGATGCCTACAAGTTCACCCAACGTATTGATCAGAGCTCCGCCACTATTACCGGGATTTACTGCGGCATCGGTCTGTATGAAGGACTCGACACGGTACTGGCCGTCATAGTTGGGAAGCGAACGACCCTTGGCACTGACAATGCCGGCAGTGATGGTAGAACGTAAATCGTATGGGCTGCCGATGGCAAGCACCCATTCGCCGAGTCTCAGATTGTCGGAATCACCAAGGGCAATGGCGGGAAGGGAATCTTCATCAATTTTGAGTAGCGCTATATCGGTTGCGGGATCGGTTCCGACCAGTTTGGCAGGATAGGACTCGTTGTTTTCAAGTGTCACCTCTATCTGATCCGCTCCATCTATGACATGGTTGTTGGTTACGATATAACCATCCTCACGTATGATAACACCGGAACCCATACCTACCTGATCTTTAGGTGTAGCGAAACCGAAAATAAGGTCCATTATGGAAGAAGGCATTTTTGCTGCCCTTTTGACAACTTTGACATAAACTACAGTATGGACTGCCGTTTCGGCAGCATCTGAAAAGTCCCCCATATCTGTTCTAATGACTGTCCGGTTTGTGACACCGTGAGCTCTCGCGATAGCGGATGATCGCCCTCCATCAGCCTCTGCAGTAGCTGCAGCGAGCTTTGTATCGACAACCTTATCAGCTACAAGCCATGAAATAGTAAGTGAAAGAAGTAGAGTAATTAACAAAAAAAGGGTATTTCGTTTCATAAGTTCTAATTTATTCAAAGTATATTGTAAAATAAACCAAAATATATGCCAAAAAATTATTACATTTGTGGATTATAAACGGGACTTTGCCAATTCGAAAATAAGAAATAAAAATATAAAAATTAAGGAATATGAGATTTTCAGTATCAAGTTCAGAACTCTTGCACGGTCTGGTATCTGTATCAAGGGTAATCGCAAACAAACCTTCTTCCAGCATCCTGGAAAATTTTCTTTTTGACCTTAAAGGTAATGCCCTTACCGTCACCGCATCTGATGGAGAGACCACTCTAAAGACGGTCATCGGCATTGACAACGTACAACAGGAGGGAGCATTTGCGGTCCCCGCAAGACGGCTGACCGACTATCTAAAAGAGTTCCCCGATCAGCCGCTTACATTCTATGGCCACGACAATACCATGGAGATTACCTGGATCAACGGTGAGTCCAAGATACCCTGCTTCAATGCAGATGACTATCCCCAACTCCCTGCCCTTGGTGATACCCACGACACTCTGGACATTCCTGCAGAAACTCTGCTTAACGGCATCAATAACACAATATATGCTACTGCAGAAGAAGAATTACGTCCCGTTATGAATGGTATTTTCTTCGACCTTGCCCCGGAAAATTCTGCTATGGTGGCATCGGACGCACATAAACTTATTTGCTTTGACTTCAATGACGCAAAGGTCGCACAACAGTGTTCATTCATACTCCACAAAAAGCCCGCAGCAATTCTTAGAAGCATTCTGCCAAAGAGTGAGGAGAACATTTCAATTGTATTTGACTCAAAGAATGCATATTTCAACTTCGGCACCAACATGCTGGTATGTCGCCTGATTGAAGGCAAATACCCCCAGTACCGCAGCGTAATTCCTCAGAATGACAATAAGCTCATTATTGGCAGGACCGATTTCTTAAACTCCGTAAGACGCATCGCCGTATGCTCCGCACAGGCTTCCAACCAGATTAAGCTCAAACTCTCGCTCAACGAAGTGGTTGTTTCCGCACAGGACCTGAGTTTTTCCACATCAGCCTATGAGCGTCTCACCTGCAGTTACGAAGGAGATGAAATGGAAATAGGTTTTAAGGCACAATTCCTGATCGAAATCCTGACCAATCTCCCCTACACCAATGTGTGTGTGGAGCTCGCAGACCCCTGCAAGGCGGTACTCATCGTATCGGCAGACGAGACCGATCCCGATGAGAATCTTCGTGCACTGCTGATGCCCGTGATGATCAACGTATAGGACCATGGTACTGGATCTTGAGAGGCCTATCCTAGTATTTGACATCGAGAGTACCGGACTTAGCATATCTGAGGACAGAATTGTAGAGATCAGCGTCATCAAGGTTTACCCCGATGGCTCCCGCGAGCATAAGACTCGCAGAATCAATCCCGAGATGCACATTCCGGAGGAATCCCGTATGATTCACGGTATCAGTGACGAAGATGTAAAAGAGTGCCCCACATTCAAGCAAATAGCAAAATCGCTTGCCGAATGGATGAGCGGTTGCGATATCGCCGGGTTCAACTCTCTCAAGTTTGATATTCCAATGCTTGCCGAGGAGTTTCTCAGAGCCGGTGTCGAGTTTGATTTCAGGCAGTGCGAGATGATAGACGTGCAAAACATTTTCCACAAAATGGAACCCAGAACCCTGGTAGCTGCATACCGTTTCTACTGCAACAAGGAACTTGATCAGGCACACTCCGCTGAAGGCGACAGCCTTGCCACTCTGGAAGTACTCGAGGCGCAGATTGAGAGATATCCCGACCTCAAAAATAATGTACAGTTTCTAGCCTCTTTCTCGGAAAGGGGTAAGATAGTGGATTTTGCAGGCAGAATAGCACGCGATTCTTCGGATGAACCGATATTCAATTTCGGTAAACACAAAGGCAAAAGAGTTATCGACGTTTTCAAGAGCGAACCCAGTTATTATGACTGGATGATGAAAGGAGAATTTACCCGTGACACAAAGCAGGTGATTACCGACATCTGGATGAAATACAAGGAGAGTGAGCTCAAGAATCTCTTCAACGAAAGATGAATCTGATAGTCATTCCTTACGATTGCGACAATTATTACTTTCGTCCCGACACCACTATGGAACATACGGCGAGAGATTTTTATTGCCCTGATGAAATTACCGTACTTGAGGCAGCCCCTTGTCTCTGCGTAAGAATATGCAAAACCGGCAAGGCTATTTCGGAGAGATTTTCCGGACGATATTATGATGCAGTCGGTTTCGGCGTCACTCTCTATGCAGGAAATATCCTGGCTCAAGATGAACTTTTTTCCCTAACGAGGAGCACGTCATTTGATGCAACTACCGTCATTCCAACTCCTCTTGCACCTGCAGAACAGCTGCAAGAACTCTGTCCGGATATTACCAGGGAGCATATCGGCAAATGGATGGCGAAAATATCGCGCAACAATCTGCTCCGAATAGGAGATATGCTAATATTTGAACTTGCTC
>JAGONS010000038.1 GCA_017992915.1 Bacteroidales bacterium
TCGTATTCGTGGACAATTTTTAACTTTAAGTCTTCCGAAAATCTTCGATAGTGACGTACTTGTTTTCCTGTTTTCAACATAATAATTACTGTTTGAAAACGGTCAACGTATATCAGGGAATGACAGGCAGGCTACTCGGAACTCAGAACACACAACTCGCACCCCGTACCACTTTTGGCTGAGAAGACGAGAATCAGAATATTACAAAAAGAAAAATAATTTTCCTATAAGATTTGATGGATTAAAAAAGATGGTTATCTTTGTACAAGATTATCCCCCTTAGGTGGAAAATACTAAGGCTCGCCACTTCAGTAATGGGGTGGCTTATTTTTATATTGACAATTATGAGTATGGGAATGAAGGGAAAGCAAAGGGTTATTGTCTATATTGATGGTTTCAATTTTTATTATGGACTAAAATTGAATAAAAGATGGCGTAAATACTATTGGCTTGATGTTGTCAAGCTTTTTGAGAGTTTTATGCGTCCTAATCAGAAATTAATAGCGGTTAAATATTTCTCTGCCCGACCGGATGACTTAGAACAGAGCAGACGACAAAATGCGTTCTTTCAAGTAAATCAGAATAATCCCAAGTTCTGTTTAATCTTGGGAAAATACATTAATAAGCAGATTAAGTGCTTTAGATGTGGAAATATTATTCACACGCACGAGGAGAAAGAAACTGATGTGAGGATAGCAACGCAGATTGTAGCAGATGCGTATCAAAGAAATTGCGATGTAGCAATTGTTGTTTCTGCCGATAGTGATATGATTTCCGCTATTGAAATTGCAACACAAGCAAGGCAGAAAGTGTTTGTCTATTTCCCTCCAAATCAGTATTCAAGTAACTTGGCTTCAATGGGAATAGGGAATCCTACACTGCTGAAACGCTATGAAAGTAGGTTCCGGCAGTCTATTTTTCCCGACATTGTTCATCTTGCAGCTCCAGACTACGACTTAGAAATACCGGAGCAGTGGAAAGCGTATCAATAAGGTAAAGTTTATCTTATTGTTATCGCAAAACCGGATGACGAATGCAACTCGCAACCTGCACCCCGTACCACTAAAGCCCTAATGCCTCTTCTATCTGTTGCATTACGGCATAACGGTCCAAGTCTGCACGGTTGGCAAATACCAGAACGAGAGTTTCACTCTCAGGATAACGCGCAGCCAGTATTTTAAATCCGCCGTTATCGCCGGTATGGTAAATTTTTAGGGGTGATCTCTCGGTTGCAGGCTCGATAAACCAGCCATACCCATACCAGGTGTTGGGACGGTTTTGATAGCTGCTGAATTTGCTGCCACTTACCTTTATATGTGGCGTATTAGCAGCATTCAGCATTTCTTCTCCAAGTACCGTGTGGTTGCGAAGCGCTTTTTCCCATAATACGAATTCATGGGTAGAAGTGTACATGCCGCCGTCAGCCTTGGTTGCGAAAAAGTTGACTTCACCATAATCATACTCGTACCACTCTTTCTTAGTTTCTTTATCTATCTCGCTTGCAGTACGCTCCTCGGGCATATTTGAGACGTCTTCATATTCATATCCATGGGCCATATTCGGGATAAGGTCCTCTTTATCTGCCTCAAAAAAGAGAGTGTGCTCCATTCCTGCCGGAATGAGAATATTCTCTTTAACATAATCGGCAAATGGCCTCCCTGATACCTTCTCCACAATCGAGGCAACAATCAGGAATGTAGGGTTGATATATTCATATTCCGTTCCCGGCTCAAAATGAAGGAAATCGAGGTCAGGCAGATACTGCATCACAATCTCTTCAGTAGCGATCAGATTGCGTTCTTTATCGCTCCTGTCTCGTGCATCGGGAATACCCGAGGAGTGGGAGAGGAGATGTTTGATTTGAATTTTTTCGTAGAAATCGGCTTTATATTCCGGAAAATACATTTTCAAATTATCTTCCAGTGATAATTTGCCCTGTTTTGCAAGTTGTAGGGCAGCCACGGCCGTAAATTGTTTTGATACTGAGGCAATGTTGAAAAATGTATTGCCGTCAATAGCTGCTCCACTCTCGAGGTCGGCTATGCCGTAACCTTTGTCAAAAATAATCTCATCACCTTGTAGGACAAGTACTGCCGCACCGGGCTCATCTGACGGAAATAGTTCAGAAAAGATGGAATCGATTTTCGAGACTGCCTCATCCTTGGGATTTGTGGAACAGGCTGCGATAAACGTTGCTGCCATAATAAATAGAATTGTTCTTTTCATAATACTAAAATTGCTATTGGCCATTGGCTGTTAGCTTTTGGCTTGGCTATTAGCCGTTAGCCATTGGCTCTAAATTGTTAATTGCTAATTATCTCGCACCCCGAAACACCCCAACTACCCACTTCACACTCCACACTCCACACTCCACACTCCACACTACATACTACCCACTACCCACTCTCCTTTTCTATTTCCAGACGGAGAAGATTAAGAGCATTTGATGCAAATCTCTCTATATTGGTCACTCTGTTCGAGGAAAATTTCACCATTCGGGTGACTACACGCTCTTTTGTGGCAACTGCCAACCAGGCAGTTCCTACCGGAATATCAGGAGTGCCGCCCCCAGGTCCGGCTACGCCGGTCGTAGCTATGGCATAATCGGTGTCGAGCAGTCTGATCAATCCGGTGGACATCGCTATTACGGTCTCTTCGCTTACTGCACCATGGGTTTCAATACTTTCTGCAGGCACCCTTAAGAGGTTGGTCTTAACCTCATTAGCGTAGGATATGACAGATCCTTTGTAATAGTCGGAACAGCCGGCTACCTGTGTTATAAGCTCGGAGATTCGACCACCCGTACAGGATTCGGCTACTGCGAGCGTTCTACCCATACTCCTAAGTTTACGCCCTATGACAGTCTGCAGGTTATCCTCGCCTTCGCCATATATTGCATCGCCGATAATCTCTTTCAAGGAGGATATATAAGGGGAAAAATCCGGAGTACCCTCTCCAAAGTGGGAGAGTCTTAGTCTCACTCCTATGGTCGGGTTGGGCAAATATGCGAGTTTTATGTTCTTCGGAAGGGCATCCTCCCAACTTTCTATCTGTTTGGCAAGTGTGGATTCAGGAATTCCGAATGTGACAATGGTGTGATGCGTAATGTGCTCCAGATCAAAGTGATCACGGATATCATCCATCACCTTCGGCAGCAAACCCATCGTTTCAAAGGGGACTCCGGGGAGCGAATAGAGTGAGGAGGTGCCTTTAGGGCCGAGTCCGCGGAAGACCATGCAGGGAGCTGTACCCAGTTCGTTGGGAATCACCTCACAAGTGTCCGGAACGGTAGCCTGCTCTCTGTTTGACTCAAACATAGGGATACCCCTGGCGCTCATAAGTCTCTCTATTATCCGGTATTGTTCTTCCGAGCGGACAAACGATGAAGCTCCCGATAACTCTTTTAGAGCGAGTTTGGTAATATCGTCCCTGGTAGGGCCAAGGCCCCCTGTTACTATCACTATATCAGTGTTATTCAGACATAACTGTAATCTTGAGACAATCTCCTCGTGGAGATCACCTATGGAAAAGTGATAGCGTACTCTTATGCCGATGCGGTTGAGAGCCCTCGATATCTCGGCAGAATTGGTATTGACTATCTGACCGATGAGTATTTCATCACCGATGGTACATATTGATGCCGTTGTCATTTTACGCCTGAAGGGGTATTATCGGTAGTGTCCGCCAAAGACCTCTCTTTCTCCACGTTACGCAGATGCTTGAGGATTTTCTTCACATATCCGGGACCGTTGTATATGAATCCGGTATATACTTCTATCAGAGAAGCTCCGGCATCAAGCATCTCCTGGGCTTGTTCGGGTGTCATTATGCCGCCTACACCTATAATGGGTATGGAACCTCGGGTTTTGTCATGGATGTAGCGCACCATTTTAAGTGACTTTTCAAAGAGGGGAGCACCGCTGAGTCCGCCATCACCGATATTCTTCACATTATCTGGGGGAGTAACGAGTCCCTCGCGGCTGCGTGTAGTATTAGTGGCCACAATGCCGTCTATACCTGTTATCTGTACAAGGTCGATGATCTCATCAATCTGCTCCAGGGGAATGTCGGGAGAGAGTTTTAAGAGGATTGGATGGTATTCATCGTTGAATTTGCGAATAGTGATGAGTCTGTCCAAAATATTGGAAAGCATCTCGATGTCCTGAAGTTCAGTAAGGTCCTTGACATTTGGACAAGAGATGTTGAGCACGGTCATATCCGCGAAGTCGTACATCAATGTAAGAGCCTTTTCGTAGTCTTCTGCCGCCTCTTCGTTGGAGGTAGCGGAGTTTTTGCTGATATTGGCTGCAATTATGATATCTCGGGGAGGAGTGCTCCGAAGATTGTCGATAGCGTTTCTCACTCCAAGGTTGTTAATGCCCATCCGGTTGATGATTGCGTCGTCTTTGACGAGACGGAAGCAGCGTGGTTTGGGATTCCCGATCTGGGGTTTGGGAGTGAGGGATCCTATTTCTATAAAACTGAATCCGAAGCAGGCAAGGTCATTATAGCATTCGGCATTTTTATCCAGGCCTCCTGCAATGCCAACAGGATTCTTAAAGTGAAGGCCAAAGAGGTTACGTTCCAGAGCAGGAGTCTTGACTCCGTATATGAGTCGAAGCAAAGGTTGGAGTCCGGGGATATGTCTTGAAAATCTAAGTAAGGAGAATATTAGTTTGTGGGCCCTTTCAGGATTGAAAAGAAAGAGAATAGGCCTTATCAGAAATTTGTACATGATCTGTAATGGTTATCATTACAAAAGTAGTCATTTTTCTTCAAATGTGCCATCGTTGTAAAAAACGGTGATGCGGACTATGTGTTTATCTCTTTTTGCTGCCGGAATATTCGGGTTAGGGGTAGCAATGGGTTCTAAAATGCGATTCTCAGAGGGTTGCGAGGGCTCGGGAACTCTTGTAACCTGCTGAGAGACAGGAGGAGTTACCGGAGGCTCTTCCTGTACGTCATTGGGCATACTTGGCGTGGGTATTTGTTTGGTTGGCCTTTCAAATGCGGTTTCAGGAACAAATTGAGGCATATCGAAGAGCGATTCTCTATTTCTGTCGGCAGGTATGTCAAAGAGAGTGGCAGGGGATGATGGAGTAGTAGCATTCGGAGATACGGAAGTAGGAGCAACTACTGTCGTTTGAGCCGGCGTAGGCGGGGGAGCTGATACTTGACTCTTATAAGGTCTGCCTTTGCCGAGGATCAGCCACTCAGGATTTATCTGTGGAAAATTTGTGAGTATTCCCTGGATGAAATCAAAACTGGGTTTATTACGTCCGGAGAGAAGGTGGGAGATTCCCGAACGCTGGATCTGCAATATGTCTGCAAGTTTTGATGGAGTAAGATCCTCCAGCTCCAAAAATTGTTGTAAACGCTTATCCATAATCTTGTAAACTTAATTTGCTACAAATGTAATACTTATTTTGATTACAAATGTAACTAAACGAGGATATTTAATAAGTTACAAATGTAAATTACAGGAATAAACAGCTTTAATATGGTATAAATAAGGGATTCAGATAAAGCATTATTAGAGATAAATAGAATAAAGTACTGGGATTCTTTGTATTATGAAATAAATAACATTCTTTTGTGTCCGGATTGAGCCTTGTGGAGCCATTTTTTAACGTTGTATACAATAATTTACTTTAGATAATAATATGTAAAATTCTGGGCTTTAAGTAAATATGTGATTAAATATTTCCAAATAACTTTTAGTTATTAACATATGTTGATAACTTTCCGCCTTTATGTACGATACAAATGTAAATATCTATTTATTCTCAATTCTTGAAAATATGGGTTACATATGTAAATTATCGAGTCTTATTTTGTAAACATTTGTAAACAATTAAACAGTTCACAATTGTAATCAAATCGCACTGAAACGATTTTATCTCACAAGTTATAGTTCTACTACATTCAGATTGGTAAACCGTTAAAATCGCTTAAAAATGGCCTTTATTCAAATCTAATGATTTACCTTTGTACACTTTATCAATGGTATGATTACAGATAAGATTCGAATGGAAGAATATGAGTATCCCCTGCCGGAAGAGAGAATCTCAAAATTTCCTCTTCAGGAAAGGGATGCTTCCAAACTTCTACTTTTTACAAGTAACAACGGTTTTGTTCCCGCCGAGGAGAAATTCTCAGACATTCACCGATTTTTACCCAAGGAGTCGCTGATTATCTTTAATAATACAAAGGTAATCCCGGCAAGATTGATTTTCAGGCGCCCTTCAGGTGCTATGATAGAGATATTTTGTCTTGAACCGGTTGACCCCGAGGATTATCAACTCAATTTTGCTTGTACAGGGAAATGTCGCTGGAAAGTCATTGTAGGCAATATTAAAAGATGGAAGGAAGGCCCGGTTTTGTTTATCAATTATTCAGAAGATCCTGAGATTGAACGCCTGGATTTGCAAGCGGAGCTTGTTGAAAGGGAAAGTAACAGGATTGTTGTGGAATTTTCCTGGAAAAGTGGCGATCCATTCTCCAAAGTACTGGGAATGTGCGGTAAAATGCCTATTCCTCCCTATCTGAAACGCGATCCCCAGCCTCTCGATAGAGTACGTTACCAGACCTGCTATGCCCGTATGGAGGGCTCCGTAGCTGCGCCTACGGCAGGACTTCACTTTACCGACGCAGTCCTCGCAAAAATCTCCGAAAAGGGAGTAAAACAGGGCTATATCTCACTCCATGTGGGTGCCGGTACCTTCCTGCCGGTGAAAAGCGAGTATATCTCCGAGCACAATATGCATAGCGAGCCTTTCTCGATTTCCCTCGAATTGCTAAAAAGCTTGCGGGAGTACGCCTCAAAGCACATAATAGCTGTCGGTACCACTTCCACACGCTGCCTTGAGTCACTTTATTTTCTCGGTGTACAGGTCATGGAGAAAAAAGCCCCTTCCTTTGTTTCACAATGGGAGCCGTATCGTGAAGAGGAGTTCAATTATACTCTTGAAGAGGCTCTGGATGCCCTTGTGGGCTATATGGAGGCTAATTTACTCGACAATTTGCTTTCGCGTACGGAAATAATCATAGTACCCGGTTACCGTTTCAGAGTGATTGATCATCTCATTACCAACTTTCACCAGCCAAAAAGCACACTATTGTTGTTAATTTCGGCTTTTATCGGTCAATCCTGGAGAGATATCTACAATTTTGCACTTGATAACGGTTTTCGTTTCCTCAGTTACGGTGACTCTTCCTTATTGGAAATAAGAAAATAAAAAACTAAATTTGTCAATTAATTACGACTAAAACCTATAACATTATGATCAAAAAAACCATTATTGACCATTTCGAGCAGGCTGTTGCACAGTTTCCGGACAACACCTACCTGCTTGAGAGCAAGACAGGTACTTTTGAGCCCACTACCTATAAGCAGACTAGAGATGCTGCATACAAATTCGGGGCGGGACTTGTGCTTGAAGGTGTCAAACCAAAGGAGAATATAGCTATTCTTGCGGAAGGTTGCAATATGTGGATAATCAGTGAGTTGGGTATGTTTTACGCCGGAGGCGTAAGCGTACCTCTCTCCATTAAGCTCGAGGAATCCAACGATTTGCTCTTCCGATTGATTCACGGTGATGTAAAATATATCATCACCAGTTCCAGACAGCTAAACAAGATACGTCTGATAAGGGACCAGCTGCCCCTTGTGGAAAAGGTCATTGTCCTCGATCCCGTAGAGAGCTATGAGGCAGGGGAGATCGCTGCCGAGGACCTTATGAAACGCGGTGCTAAATATCTGGAGACCAATATGGAGGAATTCCTAAAAATCGGACAATCCATACAAAACGACGATATTGCCACCATCACCTACACATCGGGCACCACTGCAGACCCTAAAGGTGTGGTTCTGACTCACCGCAACTATACTGCAAACGTAGAACAGTCACTCTCTTGCATCAATATCGACGAAAATCTCAAGATGTTGATCATACTGCCGCTGGATCACTGTTTTGCACATGTGGTCGGAATGTACGCCATGATGGCGAGGGGAGCTAAAATTGCCACCGTACCACAAGGTAAAACCGCGATGGAGACTCTTCGCAACATTCCCATGAGCATCGCTGCAGTCAAGCCCAATGTAATGCTCTCCGTGCCTGCGCTTGCAAAGAACTTCAAGAAGAACATCGAGAGTTCGGTAGAGAAGAGCGGTAAGAAAAAAATCTTCGATTTTGCACTCAAACTCGCCATCTGGTACAATCAGGAGGGGTGGAATAGGGGCAGAGGGCTGAGAATTTTTGCCCTGCCACTGATCAAACTCTTCGACAAATTGATATTCAGCAAAGTGCGCATGGCCATGGGTGGTGAACTCGATTTCTTTATCGGTGGTGGAGCACTTCTGGACATAGATATTCAGAGGTTTTACTATGCACTCGGCATCCCTATGTTCCAGGGTTACGGTCTTTCCGAGGCCACTCCCGTCATTTCGACAAATACCCCCAAAAGGCATCGTCTTGGCTCTTCAGGCATTCTTGTAAAGCCGATGGACCTCAAGATTTGCGACGAAGATGGCAATGAGGTTCCCAATGGAGTTACCGGTGAAATTGTCATACGTGGAGAAAACGTCATGGCCGGTTACTGGAAGAATCCGGTATCTACCGCCGAAACAGTAAGGGATGGATGGCTTTATACCGGAGATATGGGCTATATGCACAATTCGGGATTCCTATATGTACTCGGCCGCTTCAAATCCCTTCTGATTTCTAGCGACGGCGAAAAATATGCGCCGGAAGGCATTGAAGAGTCGATAATTGAGAATTCGAAGATAATTCAGAATCTCATGCTCCACAATAATCAGAATCCCTACACCATCTGTGTTGTTCAGGTGGACAAGAAGGCTTTGCCCGAAGGTGAGGCCGGCATCATGGCTATAAAGGCTGAGTTTGACAAATATCGTGCTGGCGGTCAATTTGAGGGCACTTTCCCCGAAAGGTGGCTTCCCACCACATTCATCATCGCCGACGAGCCTTTCAGCGAGGCCAACAAGATGATCAACAGTACAATGAAACTTGTGAGAAATGCAGTTGAGAAGGCTTATGCGGAGAGAATCGACTTTGCGTTTACCGCAGAAGGCAGAAATCCTGTAAACGAAGCTAATCTTGCTGCTCTCGCAAAGATTAACTAACACAATCAAAAAGCGTTTATGAGAAAATATAGGATATTTATACTGATTGCTACCGTAGTGCTCTCTGCACTGGCAGCATACGGTATTTTTACGGCCCCAAGGGTCCAATCCACGGATTCAGAGCGTTTTTCCGCTGAAAGAGTGGCTGATGACATCAAGGTCATCAGTAGGACCCCCCATTCCATAATTCACCCTAAGGAGAGAGCAGGAGTCAGAGATTATCTGGGAGATCGCTTAATTGCCCTTACCGACTCTTCGGTAGTCTTTTATCCGTATGAAAACGCTACGGAATATGAGGGCAAACCGATTGATATCACCAACATTTTTGCACAGGTGGATCCTGTGATTGATGATCCTGACCATCCGGACCCTACATATCTGATGCTGATGGCTCATTATGACTCGAGATACCCCCAGAAAGTACTCAACGAGACGGTGCTCTCGTATGGTGCTGCAGATGACGGTTACGGATGCGGTGTGGCTCTGGAATCTCTAAAACAGGCTTTGCGCTATCGTGGGGAGTGGAGACAGGGCATAAAAATCCTGCTTACCGACTCCGAGGAGTGGAAACTTGCCGGCATCAATTCGGCGTTGGAGCACAATCCCGAGATTTTTGACAATGTCGGACTGATAATCAATCTGGAAAGCCGTGGCAACAAAGGTCCCGTATTGCTCTTCGAGACAGGTAAGAACAACTCAAAGGTACTTTCACTCTATAAAAAAGCCAAGGCTCCATATACCTATACCTTTACAACGGTAGTCTATGAGTTTATGCCCAATTTTACCGACTTCACTCCCTTGAAGGACTCCTATCCGGGTATGAATTTTTCAAATCTTGACGATATCAACCACTACCATACCGATCTGGATAATTACGACAACATATCACTTCATACAATACAGCATTTCGGTGCGCAATTGGAGCCTATCATCGAGGAGTACCTCACAAATCACGAATATCGTGATTCTAAGGCACTGGTATCCGAAAAGTCGTCGGTTGCTTTCACCATTCCCGCCATAGGTCTGCTATCTTTCTCCAAAGGAGGATACCTGCTGGCAAACTCCATAGTTCTTGCGCTTTTCTGCATTATTTTCAGTTTCGCGCTGATCAGTGGCAGAATCAGGCCGCTAAAGGTGCTTGTAGCTTCAGCAAAAGTGCTTTTGTGGGCTCTTGTGGCGTTTGGCATAGGTGAACTCATTGCCTGGGTAGTATCTCTTATAGTAGGTGCGAAATTCTCATTTATGGGCGTTGTGCGCGGAGTGCAGTTTGATGAGTGGGTTATGATAGGTACGGCAGTTGTCACTGCGCTTATAGTTACAACCTGTTTCCTTTTTGGTAGAAAAAAGTCTGCAGATCGTATTTCAGCGACTGCTATTCGAAAGAGTGCTGCTGCAAGCGGTGCCACAAAGTATTCCTACAATCTTCTCTATGGTACCATGTTGCTTCTGCTGCTCTTATCTGCGATTCTATTGTTTGCCATAGGTGAAAATTTCTTCTTCGTGTTACCCCTGGCTCTTGCTGCTGCCTCGGTTTTCCTTTGGAGAATTACAACCTGGCGCGGATGGCTCCTGGCAGCTATTGTAGTAACTCTGTTACATGCATTTTCGTTCCTTTATATAGTGATAATTGCCCTTACGATGGGTGCACTGGGAGTACTCCCGCTCTTTATGGTAATCTATTTGGCATTGCTTTTGCCTCTGGCTGACTTATACACCCGCAAAGAGAAAACCATCTGATATATATAGTGTTTGAAGATATAAGGCCATACAATGACCGTGAAACAGTTGAAGCACTTGCGAGGGTGGCCGGCCATCCTCTGACTGAAAGCATTTCCAAATATTTTTATCCCGACAAGGAGAGGGGATATCTCGGAGAACTTCTCAGGAGTGTAACAGGTACGTACGATTTTCAAGCAAGGGTTATGTACCATGTGATAGGTTCGGTGATGAAAGGCACTACTGACGGAGTTACGTTTTCCGGGCTGGAACACTTTAAATCGGGGAAGAATCGCCCATTCCTGCTTCTTTCCAACCATCGTGATATAGTTCTGGACTCGGCGTTCATACAATTTATTTTGGAGGATCACAAGTTGCCTTTGACAGAAATTGCGGTGGGGGACAACCTTATTGCAGATAGTTATATCGAGGATATCATTCGTTCCAACCGTATGATCAAAGTTGTGCGGAGTGAAAATCCGCGAGAGGTATACAATAGTTCGCAGATATTCTCACAATATATCAGAAGCAGTGCCTCCAACATCTGGCTTGCACATCGCAACGGCCGGGCTAAGGATGGTGTGGACACTACAGAACAAGGATTGCTTAAAATGCTGGATATGAGCGGTAGGGGAGACTTCATCTCAAATTTTGCCGAGCTGAATATCATGCCGGTTTCCATATCCTACGAAATTGAGACTTGCGGTATGGAAAAGGCATTGGAGACCTGGATCCGAGATAATACCGGTACATATAAGAAGGCTCCGGGGGAGGATACCGAAAGTATTCTCAAAGGCATAAAACAGCCGAAGGGAGCCGTACATATTTCTTTTTGTCAGCCTTTGACTCTTAAAGAACTGAAGGAAGCAAATTCATTTTCAAGAAATGAAAAATTTCAGTATCTTGCATCAATTATTGATAAAAAAATACTTGACGGGTTTAGGCTTTATTCCTCTCACTATATTGCGGCAGATATCCTCAAATGTAAGGATAAGTTTTCAGAGAACTACACGGTAGCTGAGAAAAATGATTTCAAAAAATATCTTGAGAGGGAAATGGCAGGGGTTCCTGAGTCGGTTGATAGTGGTGCAGTGATGAATAATCTCCTGCACATTTATGCCAATCCGGTATTTAGGAAATATAAATGTTGAAACAATTTATTAACTATAATTCTTAAAAACATGAAAAAGATTCTTACTATTTTCCTTTGCGCATCTCTCTTGTGCACAGGATGTGGCAGTTCCTCAAAGGCTTCCAAGAGTGAAATTATGGGTGGCGATG
>JAGONS010000003.1 GCA_017992915.1 Bacteroidales bacterium
CATTTTAAAATTTTGAATAAATATTATAAAAGTGTTATTAAAAAATCTAAAGTTCATCTTACAAATTTATGCATTTTCACTAACTTTGTGCCATTATGACCGACAAAAGACTGCAAGTATTTGCCGTAGCTGCACGCCAGTTGAGCTTTGTCAAGACAGCCAAGATTCTCGGCATATCCCAGCCGGCTGTTTCCAAACATATAGCCCTGCTCGAAAAGGAGCTCGGCGGAGCACTGTTTCTTAGAATAAGCCAAACCCTTGTTTTGACGAAAAAGGGTGAAGAACTTCTGGAGATAGCCGACAAAATACTTGCGCTATACCGGTCAATCGATAATCTCAAGGATTGATGAGCCACTTTAGAGATTTTTGAGCCTGTCAAAAGTGATTTTTCCACGCGAGAGATAGAATTTTAGCACTATGCTGTATGGATAGTAGCCCTTATTGTTGATCTCTTCAGAGAATGGCGAAGGGTCGAGCTCGCGTTTCATTCGGGAATAGTCGCGGTGCGCACGCCATACGGCCTTTAAATTCTCAATCTTACCGGTAATGAGATATATCAAGGCAGAAACTCCGTCAAGTAGTTTGCGGACAAATAACCTCTTCCAACGAATCTTATCGGGAAGATTTTTCCAGAGCATCAGCAGACTGTTACGGTAGTTTAGATAGAGCTTGTGGGGAGATTCGTTGGGAAGAGTGCCTCCACCTACATGATAAACTTTTGCCGCAGGAATAGCCCATACCTCATATCCCAACAATTTGGCCCGCCAACAGAGATCTATTTCCTCCATATGGGCAAAAAACAGGTCGTCCAGACCACCCAAATGGTGATATAGCGAGGATCTGATCATCATACAGGCACCGGTAGCCCAGAAAATCTCTCTCGGTTGGTCATATTGTCCGTTGTCTTTCTCTATATTGGAAAGGATGCGTCCCCTGCAAAATGGATATCCGTATTTGTCAATGAATCCCCCTGCGGCACCGGCATATTCGAAAGAGTTCTTATCTGCTACTGAAAGCACTTTCGGCTGACATACACCTACCTCCGGATGCTCTTCCATAAATGAAAGAAGGGTATCTGCCCAGCCCGGAGTTACCTCTACATCGGAGTTGAGCAGCACATAATAATCAGCTTCAACTTCGGCTAAAGCACGATTGTAACCTCCGGTAAAGCCCCAATTGCGGTCAAATTCTATAACTCTTATATCGGGATGATTTTCTTTTAGCCACTCCACGGATCCATCTTCGGAACCGTTATCTGCCACTACCACAAAACAATGTTCACCGGTATTACAATCAAGAAGGGTCGGAATATACCTTTCAAGATAATTCCGACCATTCCAATTGAGTATGACTATAGCACAATCCATACAGGAGGATTTCGGAGTTATAGGGCGAGGACCACCTCAAAATAGAGGGCTCCGTCGATGACTGTCACCTTGTAAAGTGCATCTTCGACCTGATAATAAGTCTCGCCACCTATCTCCACCTCTACGTAGTCTTCGGGCAACTGAGTGACCAGAGCTCCGATGGGAGGTTCAATCACGTAGTAATGGCCGTCGGAAAGAGTGTAGAAAACTCCATCCTGATAGTAATATTCTTCATTTTGGTTAGCTACGTTTGTTACGTAGGAATCAACCTCCCTAATAGTGTAGTTGGTATTGATTCTGGAGTATCGCTCGGCCAATGCGACAGCACGGTTTGCACGCTCAACGGCATTATTCAGGGCATTAATTACTGCCACTGTCAAAGCCACATTGAGCATGGTACTGCTGATGTAGCTGCCTACGGGCGGACGACAGATTATATATCCTCCTCCAAAGTAAGGACGGTAATAGATACCGTCATAATAGTAGTAGTGAATGTGGTTATGAACCCTAAGCACTGCTCTATAAGGAAGGTAGTGGACTCGGTAGCCGAAGTAGTGATGACCGTAATGATAAGAAGGAACCGGCCTGTAATGCTTCTTTATATAAGGTCTCACCCAGTTTTTGTCCCTTGGAGGGGGTACGCTGTTGTGATATTGCACGGCAGCCGGCTTGCGGTCAACCGTAGAGGTGCCCCTGTCAGAGGTTCTCCTTGGAACGGTACTGTTGACACTTGTAGCGTTCCTACGGGTGGTTGTGGTTGAAGATCTGTTGGTGCCGGGGCTTGCAGCAGAGCGGTTGCGGTCAGTGGTGACTGCCTGTCTGCTTGAGCTTGAACTCCTTCTTGTCGATGTCTTATCCGAGCCGGTCACTGCGGAGGAACTGCTTGAGCTGCGTCTTGTGGTAACTGTGGAACTGCGGGAACCTGAAGAGGAGCTCGAGCCGGTGCTGCCTCTGTAATCTTTCACCTGACGGTCTGAAGTAGTGGTCGTTCTCCTGCGAGTCGAAGTACTCTGTGACTGAGTACCTGAGGATGGTGACTTGTAGTTAGGATCGACTTTAAAGTCGTATGTATTGCCTGATGAAGCCTTCACTCCCGTCCTTCTCTGCGTAGAACTTGAAGTGCTGCGGCTCTGAGAGCTACCGGAACGGCTGCCGGAAGTAGTGCGGCTCTGCGAACTACTTGAGCGACGGCTGCTGGATGAAGAGCTGCCGGAGCGGCTGCCGGAAGAGTTGCTGCTCTGAGATGTCTTACGTTCGCTCGAACTGCTCGTTCTCCTGTTTTGTCCCCATACCTCACTCGGGCTAGCCAACATCATTATGATGCTAAGGACTAAAGCTACTTGTGTAAACCTCTTCATTTTTCTAAATTTAAATGGTGAGTATTCACCTTATTCATTATCAAATAACGGACCAAATATAACTAATTTTTCTTACTTTTGTGTTACAAAATAGCATAATGACATGAGACAGGGAGTATTGGTTACCGGCGGTACAGGTTATATCGGCTCACATACTGTTGTGGAGCTTATCCAGGCGGATTATGAAGTGATTATTGTGGATAATCTTTCAAATTCCGACGAGTCGGTGCTTGAGGGCATAGAGGCCATCACCGACGTCAGGCCTGAGTTTGTCAAAGCGGACTGTCGCGACGTCGCAGCGCTCGAAAAAATCTTTGAAAAGGGGAAATTTGATTCCATAATACATTTCGCGGCGGCAAAAGCCGTCGGGGAATCAGTCGAACAGCCTCTGGATTATTACCACAACAACATATTATCCCTTATAAACATCATCTCTCTGATGCGCAAGTATGGCGTGCCAAATCTGGTCTTCTCCTCCTCCTGCACCGTGTACGGGCAACCAGAAGTTCTCCCTGCCACGGAACAGACTCCGAGACTCGAAGCAGAGTCGCCCTATGGCAACACCAAACGCATCTGCGAGGATATTATCCGAGACAGCGTCAAGGCCTATGACTCCATAAGTACCATCGCCCTAAGGTATTTCAACCCGATAGGAGCCCATCCAAGTGCCCTCATAGGCGAACTGCCGCGCGGGGTACCCAACAATCTCCTCCCCTATGTTACCCAGACAGCTGCAGGGATTCGAGAGGTGCTGAGCATCTTCGGAGATGACTACAACACTCCGGATGGATTTTGCATCCGCGACTATATTGACATAAATGATCTGGCCGCTGCGCACGTAGCAGCTCTCGACAGGATGATAAGCGGTAAGATGAAAAATGAGTTCGAAGTCTTCAATATCGGTACCGGACGTGGAGTCTCCACTATGGAAATAGTCAAAACTTTCGAAAAGGTCAACGGACTGCGCCTCAACTACCGTATTACCGGCAGACGCGCGGGCGATATAGAGGCAATGTGGGCAGATCCCTCTTACGCCAACGAAGAACTCGGCTGGTATGCACGCAAAAGTCTTTACGAAACTCTCCGCTCTGCCTGGAAATGGCAACAACGGCTCTGCGGATTGGAAATTTCAGAGGATTAATTCTTCGGCTCAAGGCCAAGTTCTGCAGCCTTCAACTCCATCATACGGTAGGCTGCCTCAAACTCATTGGGTATTTCTCCATCAAGAATGGCATTTTTGATATGTTCCTTAATCACCCCGACGGTGATGCAAGGCGACAAACCATATTTCTCCATAATCAATTCACCGGTAATGGGATTTTTGAAATTGCGGAGAGCATCCTTGGCCTCAACTTCGATAAGTTTTGCCTCCACAATTTCAAAATTGCGCCGGATTGCCATGACCTTATATTCATTCTTCGAGGTGACATCCGCACGGCAGAGAGTCATCAGATCATCTATATCATCTCCCGCATCAAAAAGAAGGCGGCGCACTGCCGAATCGGTCACCTCTTCGGTAACGAGAGCTATCGGACGCAAATGAAGCAGAACCAACTTCTGCACATATTTCATCTTATCGTTCAGAGGCATCTTAAGCTGCTTAAATATGCCCGGCACCATCTTACTACCAATAAATTCGTGTCCGTGGAAGGTCCATCCCGTGCCGGGTTCGTACTTCTTGGTAGCGGGTTTACCTACATCGTGAAGTAGCGCGGCCCAGCGCAACCATAGATCTCCTCCGGCAGCTGCAACATTGTCAAGTACCTGCAGAGTGTGCTCAAAATTGTCCTTGTGTCCACAACCGTCCACCGTTTCAACAGATTTTAAATTGGAAATGGCAGGGAGTATCAAAGGAAGAAGTCCGCACTCATCGAGCAGACGCAGGCCGCTTGAGGGGTTATCCGCCATCAATATCTTGTGCAGTTCATCGGCTATCCTTTCGCGCGCAAGAATATTGAGACGTCCGGCATTGCGGCGGATGGAATCGAGTGACTCCGGCACTATCTTAAATCCCAGTTGCGTAGCAAATCTTATAGCGCGAATCATCCGCAGAGGATCGTCTGAGTATGTGGTATCGGGATCGGTGGGAGTACGTATCAGACCGGCATCCAGATCACGGATGCCACCGAAAGGATCTATCAGCGTACCATAATCCTCCTTTTGGAGGCTGAAGGCAAGCGCATTGATGGTAAAGTCACGACGCAACTGATCATCTTCGAGCGTACCCTCTTCGACAATGGGTTTACGGGAGTTGCGACGATAGGATTCGCGTCTTGCCCCTACAAATTCGAGTTCAATGCCCTCATATTTGAGCATCGCCGTACCGAAATTGCGGAATACCGTAACACTGGTATGAAGCTCCTTTGCCACTGCCTCGGCCAACTCTATACCGCTCCCCTCCACCACTATATCTATATCTGTACTCTCTCTCTGGAGAAAATGATCACGCACATAGCCGCCTATAACGAAGGCTTTGACGTTCAGTTTAGCAGCTTTAGCTGCCACTATCTCAAATATCTTCTGATCCAATGGCCCTGTCATAGCATCTGCTCATATTTCGGAATCCGGTCAAGAAATTCATATTGCTCAGTTTCAGGATTCCTACCGCAAAGATAACTGCTTTTGCCGTTTGTTATCAAAATGTATTTTACTTTGAGCGAAAGATTATACCTGATGACCTGATCTACGACCGTCCGGTCGATAGGTACATCTGGGGACTTGCATTCCACCAGCATCAGAGGCTGCAACCCACGGTCGAAAACCACCACATCGGCTCTGTATTGCATTCCGTTGAAGGTAAAAGCCCATTCACTGGACATCAACGTAAGAGGAACCTCCCACTCCTGCTCAAGCCAGGCAATGACATTCTGGCGCACTTTCTCCTCAGGAGTGAGCCTGACATACTTTTTCCTCAACGGATCAAAAACCTGCATATCCCTCATATCTTTAATGCGAAGATAGTATTTTTCATTAAAATGGCTCAAAATAAAGCCTTCAGGGGAATTGGGAAAACCATCCGAGTATAAAAACCAAACAGTCATGCCTTCACATGACTGTTTGATTAGGATACAAATCAAGGCTCATTGCAACCGATAAAGATAATCGGGTACAATGAGACTCAACTAAAAATCTTTAATTGCTAACCTTTGGATTCAACTAAAATAAGTAAGCGATTGAAACGGCAAGCTTGGTGGGGCCGATATAGTGGTGAGTGTTGGCACCCTCATAAACATTGCCCTTATTATAGCTCTTGAAATCATAATCAAAGTAAAGATAGCCAAATGAGGCCTCCAACTCCAGATTCCAATGACCACCGAGTCTTATCGCATAACCGTAACCTACTCCTCCTCCAACGCACCAACCCATAAAATTTTTGTTCTTAAAGTTTCTGAAGTCTGTTCGAATAATCTTGAAAGGAAGGTTAGTGCCGCCGAGAGTATAAGTACCGGTGAGGGCATGCAGACCAACAAAGTGACCTTTAAAGGCATCTTTGAAAAAATATCTTACCTGAGGCTGGATAGTCGCTTGTCTCCATTTGGGATCAACTGTCTTCGGATCGCCATCATCAGGTTTCATCCAGGCATTAAGGTTACCTAGGACGTCAAGTGTCCAATGGTCGGCCAACTTAAACTCAACTCCTGCAGTAAGTGTAGCTGTGGCATCATAAAGCAAGTTGGTTTTGACTGCAAACTTCTGTGCAGAAGCAGAATACGACCCGATCACTGCCGGTGCTCCACTAAGCAGCAATGCAAGGAAAATAAAAAATAACTTTCGTTTCATAGTCGGTATGTTTATAAATAACTTTAGTTTAACATTCGGTAAGTTGATATATGCAAAAGCAACATTACATCCTTTTAAAAAGGTCTAGACTGCTCTCAAGCCCTTAGTGCGGAATGCTATGCGCTCCCCATATGTAACTGTAAAGGTAATATATTTTTTTATATAACAGACAATTTTTCATAAAAAATTTTTATTTCGTTTTATTTTTTCTCAGATAACTGCTCTGATCCCTTATACTTTTTGCTGTAAATTGCATAAGTTATGAAAGAAATTACACCGCATATGAGCATCTGAACCACCTGCGACTCATGAGAAATCGTAGCGAAAATCAATCCGTCCGATTGGGTGAATCCATAGACGGGAACGAGTGTCATGGCGACGATGAAATGATAGGCTCCGAAGCCCCCTTGCACCGGTACAATCCATCCTAACGAACCTACGACCATCAAAAAAAGCGCATCCCAGATAGATAGTCCGGCAGCGGCCGGAAATGCATAAAGCGTAAAAAGGCTCATCGCCCAATAACCTATCCAAATAAGGGCGGAGTAGCCGAAGAAAGCCCATTTGTATTCCATCCTGAAACCGGCTTTTACTCCATCCACAAGTCCTTTCCAAACCTTTATGACTTTTGCTCCGAAACGTGTGGCTGCAATTTTTTGGCGGTACGCGCGGAAAATCAGTACGATTGCTACAATAAAAAGGATGATGCCTACAAATAGCCAAACCGCCTTGAATGGAAGTGACTCCACAAACGGTTGCCACATTTTCTCAATGAGGAAATCTTTAAATGTACCGAAAAAGAAGAGAGGCAGAGTGACAATCACTACACATATCAGATCCCAGGTCCTCTCAAGCACTACGGTACCAAGAGCCCCTTCAAAAGTGGCCTTACCGCTGTTGGCAATCATACTGCACCTGACTACTTCACCGGAACGGGGAAGCACCAAATTTGCCAGATAACAGATGTTATATGCATCGTAGGCCTCCAGGCGGGTTATCTCCTTACTCAGAGGGCGCATCATCAAACGCCATCTCCAGCCTCTTAGAACCACAACAATCCAGGATATAATCATTGAGAGAAGTATCCACCAGTAATTGCAGCTGCGCAGCCCTTCCACAAAATCATCCCAACTTATATCGCGGAAGGCAAAATAGAGCAAGAGACCCGCCAAAGCCAACATCAGCAGATACTTTACCACATCTTTTATCTTTACCTTTTTCTTTATCTTATTCATCTTAATCTCGATTTGTAGCACAAAAGTACAAAAATTCTTATGTTTGTAGCCAAACAGACAGAATAACACCATTCATATGAAATCCATACTTGGCATAGGCAACGCACTAACTGACATACTCGCAATCCTCCCCGACAACACTCTCCTCACTAAATTCAATCTACCTGAAGGTAGTATGCAGCATGTAGATGCCAAGACAGGCAATGTAATCTGGGAGAGCCTCAAAGAGATTGGAGTTCAATATGTGGCCGGCGGTTCGGCCGCCAACACAATCTCCGGAGCCGCAATCTTCGGTATGCCGGCAGGATTCATAGGCAAGGTGGGCGACGACGAGTTGGGGTCGCTCTTTAAGGCAGAGCAGGTGCAGAACGGCATACGCTCCAACCTGCTCAAAGGTACTGCCGCCTCAGGTCGGGCGATGGTATTCATCACCGCACCAAACGCGGACAGAACTTTTGCCACCTACCTTGGTGCGGCGTTACAGCTTGAGCCCGAAGATCTCAAACCTGAATATTTCGACGGATATGACTATCTCTATCTTGAGGGCTATCTGGTGCAAAATCAGCGTTTAATCCGTCGCGCAGTGGAAATCGGCAAAAAGAAGGAGATGATCATTTGCCTGGATATGGCCAGTTACAATGTTGTGGAGTCCAACAATGCCTTTCTGCACGACATAGTCAAAAACTATATAGACATTGTCTTTGCCAACGAAACGGAGGCCACCTCATTTACCGGTCATGAACCCCGAAAAGCACTTGATGTCATCGCTGAATTGTGTGATATAGCAGTCGTTAAGATAGGTAAGGATGGCTCAATGGTGCGCCAGGGAGACGAGTATCACTATATTGAAGCCTGGCCTGCGAACACAATCGACGCTACAGGCGCCGGAGATATTTATGCTGCCGGATTTCTATATGCCCACTCTATGGGGATGCCATTAAAAGTTTGTGGCGAAGTGGGTTCCATCATATCCGCAAAAGTAGTTGAGGTAATCGGTCCGAAGATTGATATTCCGCGCTGGAAAGCCGCCAAGGCTGAAATAAGGGAGCATATCGCCCCCTATTGCTGAAAATTCCTCTAAATAAGAGCGTTTCTCGCTTTGAGGTATAAAATTTGCTGCATTAACAGCGACGAATTTTTCCTAAGAATTCTTTACTGACCTTATAATTCCCGTTCATTAATCATGAAACGACTTTCTTTATCTTTAATACTTGTTCTTTTGACAATAAGCATTAAGGCTCAAACACTGGATGAGTGCCGCCGTCTTGCCCGGGAGCATTACCCCGAGATCAGGCAATACGACCTTGTTGCAAAAACGGAACAGTTCAATTTATCCAATGCGGCGAAAGCCTGGATACCACAATTCGCCATATCGGGGCAAGCCACATATCAGTCTGCAACCCCGACCTTTCCCGAGGCCTTCGAGACATTAATGAAGATGCAGGATAATGATGTAGAGATGACTGAGATCAACAAAGATCAATACAAGATTGCCATTGATATCAGTCAAACGATTTGGGATGGCGGTTATTCGAAAGCAAACAGAGCTATAGCTAAAGCAGAGGCAGCCGAGCAGCGTAGTCGTGTTGATGTATCACTCTACGACCTACAGGCAAGGGTGGATGGTCTATACTTTGGCATTTTGTTGCTTGATGAACGCATAAAACAGACCAAAACTATGATTGAGATATTGGAGAGTAATCTGAAACGTATGCAAACATATCTCCAAAACGGCGTGGCATTGCAATCTGATGTAGATATGATCGAAGCAGAACTACTTACAGCTCAGCAACAGTTGTCTCTGGTAGAATCATCCCTTGCAAGTTATCGTCGTATGTTGGAGATTTTTATTGGTCAACCACTAAAATCCGATAAATTGGAAAGACCGGTAGAGAAAGTTATTAACAGTTATACTTCATCACGTCCAGAATTTGCTTTGCTTGACGCACAGGAAAACAGACTGACGGCTCAAAAAATGGCTATTAACTCATCTGTCAGGCCCCGTCTGGGTCTCTTTGCACAAGGTTATTATGGCTACCCCGGCATGGATATATTCGAGAGTATGACTTCACCTGATTTAACTTTCAATGCTATTGTAGGCGTGCGTCTATCGTGGGATCTTAGTGCATTCTACACCAGAAATAATAATCTCAAAAAAATAGATGTTGCCCAACAACAACTGACTGTTCAGCGAGACGTATTACAATTTAACACTCAAATGCAGACCACCCGGGAAGATGGGGAGATCACACGACTGCGCAAGGCAATTGAGAATGATGCCCGTATTGTAGAATTACGACGTTCCGTACGCATAGCAGCGGAATCAAAGCTCAAAAACGGCGTTATTGATGCTACTGACTTACTTCGTAAAATAACAGACGAGACTACGGCAATACTCAATTGCAACATTCATGAAATAGAGCTGTTACAAGCCATTTACAGATTGAAACACACATTAAACGAATAAAATAAATGAAAAGAATCATATACATCGCCATAATGCTACTTACCGTATCATCTTGTGGCAATAATCGAAAATATGATGCACAGGGCACTTTTGAAACTACAGAAGTGATAGTCTCATCGGAAGCTACAGGACGTATTTTGAGTTTTGAAGTAGAAGAGGGTATGCCGGTCAAGGCAGGTGAAAAGGTGGGCACAATCGATAGTCTGCAACTTTATCTTCAACACAAGCAGTTGTCGGCACAGCTCTCGGCACTCTTGGATAGTCGTCCTGATAAAAAAGCACAGGTTGCATCGTTGCGTGAGCAGATAGCAAAACAAAAGAGTGAACTGAAGCGTGTAAAAAATATGCTCAAAGATGGTGCGGCTACCCAAAAACAATATGACGACATTGAGGCACACATAAGAATTCTGAAAAGCCAGCTTTCTGCTACTCTCTCGACTCTTGACAAAAACACCGCTGCCATCAATAGTAATGCGGAGGCTCTTGAAGCACAAATTGAGGCTTTGGCCGACCTAATTTCAAAGTGCAGCATAGTGTCACCTGTTGAGGGTATCATATTGGTAAAATATGCAGAAGCCGGAGAGCTCGCGACAATGGGCAGACCCTTGATGAAAATTGCCAATCTCGACAACATTTATCTGCGCGCCTATTTCACATCCAATCAACTTGCTAATCTAAAACTTGGAGACGAGGTTACCGTCACTGCCGATTTTGGTGGAACCGAACTGTACGACTATGCAGGTCGCATTACGTGGATTTCTTCTGAAAGTGAATTTACGCCAAAAAACATACAAACGGAAGATTCGCGTGCAAATTTGGTCTATGCCGTAAAAATTGCCGTAAAAAATGATGGTCGCCTTAAAATCGGATTGTCGGGCAATGTAACGTTGTAGTATGAATGTCATAGAAGTAAATGGCCTATCAAAGAGCTACGGAAAAGTTAAAGCTCTTGACTCTGTCTCCTTTTCAGTGAAGAGGGGCGAACTATTCGGTCTTATAGGCCCGGATGGTGCAGGCAAGACTACACTTTTCCGCTTACTCACCACATTGATTAATCCTAATGAAGGCAGTGCCACCATAGAGGGTTTGGACATTAGTAAAGATTACCGAAAAATACGTCCACTGTTGGGCTATATGCCCGGCAGATTTTCCCTTTATCCGGACCTGACGGTGGAAGAAAACCTTAATTTTTTTGCCTCTATCTTTGGCGTCAGGGTTAAGGATTCATACGATCTTATTGCTCCGATTTACCAACAGATTGAGCCTTTTAAAAAACGCCAGGCGGGCAAATTATCAGGTGGGATGAAACAAAAACTCGCTCTCTCGTGTGCATTGATTCACAATCCGAGCGTGCTCTTTCTTGATGAGCCGACAACGGGTATTGACGCCGTATCTCGTAGTGAACTCTGGGATATGTTGAAAAATCTCAAAGAGAAAGGAATTACCATTCTGGTATCTACTCCTTATATGGACGAGGCTTCACTGTGTGAACGAATTGCACTTTGTAATGAAGGACGCATTTTGGGAATTGACACTCCAAAAGGAATTATTAAACAATTCAAATCGAGACTCTATGCAATTAGTGCCGATAATATGTATTCTCTGCTTGAAGCAGCGCGACAGGTAGAGGGTGTGGCAGAATGCTATCCTTTTGGACAAATGCATCACCTCATTGCAGATGCAACGTTCGATACGCGCAACTTTACTGATCAGTTAGGATATTTGACCAACCTTACTATTGAATCCGCACAACCTACTATTGAGGATGTATTTATAAGTCTGATGAAACAATGAGTGAAATAGTAATTTCAGTACGCAACCTTACCAAAAGTTTTGGCAATTTCATTGCTGTAAACAATATCTCTTTTGATGTTTACAAGGGTGAAATTTTTGGTTTTCTAGGTGCAAACGGAGCGGGGAAAACCACTGCAATGCGTATGCTTTGCGGGTTGAGCTATCCCACTTCGGGAAAAGGCACAGTGGCAGGTTTTAATGTTTCGCGCGAGGGAGAGATGATTAAACGCCATATCGGTTATATGAGCCAAAGATTTGCTCTCTATAATACCCTTACGGTCGGCGAGAATATCAAACTTTTCGCGGGCATTTATGGACTCTCGAAAAAGAGTGCTGAGAAGCGTACTGAAGAGTTGCTTGCCGAACTCAAATTTTCATCGGAGCGCGATACACTTGTCAAGGCATTACCACTGGGTTGGAAGCAGAAGTTATCTTTTGCAATTGCCACTGTTCATAACCCTGAGGTTGTCTTTTTGGATGAACCTACAAGCGGTGTTGACCCTGTTACCCGTCGTCAATTTTGGGAAATGATTTACAAGGCAGCTGAAGGTGGAACAACGATATTTGTTACTACCCACTATATGGATGAGGCGGAATATTGCTCACGTGTCTCGATTATGGTGGATGGTGAGGTGCGGGCCCTTGACACTCCTACCCGTTTAAAAGAACAGTTTAATGCCGAGTCGATGCATGAAGTCTTTCGTACGCTGGCTCGCAATGCAGAAAGAGGAGAATTGGAATCATGAGAAACAGTTTTCTATCATTCATAAAAAAAGAGTCACTGCATATTTTGCGCGATAAGGTTACAATGCTTATTGTAATGCTTATACCGGTAGTATTGATAGTGTTGTTTGGTTTTGCCATATCTACCGAGGTGAACAATGTAAATGTGGCAGTAGTCGCTCCTGAGCGCACAGACGGCGTGGTAGATGCTGTCAATCGTATCGCGCACAACGATTACTTTACCTTCTGCGGTTATATCGATCCCGATCAGATAGATCAGGAATTACGTTCAGGAAAAGTAAGCGCCGTCATAGTTTTTGCTTCGGATTTTGACCGTCGTATGGAGCAGATTTTAACAGGGTTGCCCTCAAAGCCGATTATACAATTAGTTGTTGATGCTTCGAATGTCAATACAGCCGGCGCGTCAACTGCTTATTTGCAAGAGATTCTGCTTGGCACAGCATCACAGCAAGCAATGTTTGAAACCAGAATGCTTTTCAATCCTCAAATGAAGAGCGCTTACAACTTCGTGCCGGGTATTATGGGCTTGATTGTTATTCTGGTTTGTGCAATGATGACTTCAGTATCTATCGTACGCGAAAAAGAAGTTGGAACAATGGAAGTACTTCTCGTTTCTCCTATACGTCCGTCGAAAATTATCTTTTCCAAAATGATCCCCTATTTTGTCATCTCTTGTGTGGTACTGATAATAATACTGCTCCTTTCCTATTATCTGCTTCATGTGCCGATGTCAGGTGGCGTTTGGGGAATCTTTTCGTTATCATTGCTCTATGTGTTATTATCGCTCTCTCTGGGACTTATGGTCTCGATAGTCGCCAAAACGCAAGTAATGGCACTGCTTATTTCAGCTATGGTAATGATGGTGCCCATGTTGTTGCTTTCAGGCATGCTCTTTCCCATTGAGAATGCTCCCATGGTTTTTCAAATATTTTCAAATATTGTCCCTGCTCGTTGGTATGTAGAGGCTATCCGTAAAATGATGATTCAGGGTTCACCGTTCGTGGCTGTATGGAAAGAATTTACTATACTGCTTGGTATGACTGTCGTATTTTTGGGCGTATCGCTAATAAAGTTCAATGATAAATTAGAGTAGTGCCATGAGACCATTTATCGTATTACTGCAAAAGGAGCTTATAAAAATTCGTCGCGATTCGTTTCTGCCCAAGCTTATATTGTCCTTTCCCATACTGATAATGCTCATCTCACCAATGCTTGCTACAATGGATGTTCGTAATGTCAATGTTGCGGTTGTCGATCTTGACCACTCAACCACTTCTAACCGCATTATATCACATATCAAGGCCTCTGAATATCTGTCATTGGTCGGAGCAACTTCCGAATTCGACCTTGCCATGCAAAGACTAGAGGAAGGCAAGGTTGATGTTATTGTTCAGATTCCCGACCATTTTGAGCGTGACATGGGGGTTTCCACTCCTGAAAAAATAAGCATAATAGCAAATGCCGTGAACGCTACCAAAGGTACAATGGGCACGCAATATGTCATACAAACCATCGCACACGCGCTTGTGGAATTTCGCAACGAAAAAAATCCAAATCAAATGTCCGAATTGGTAACGGTGCAAAATCGCTTTAATCCGACACTTAATTATCGCCATTACATGATTCCCGCTCTGATGATTATCATATTTGTTCTGGTGTGCGGCTTTCTGCCTGCATTGAGTATAGTTGAAGAGAAGGAAATCGGTACGATTGAACAGATGAATGTCTCACCCGTGAGTCGTTTTGGTTTTACTCTATCAAAACTGATACCCTATTGGGCTATAGGTATTTTCGTCCTTATAGCGGCGATGATGATTGCTCACCTTGTCTATGGGCTTGTACCTGCCGGCTCCTTTTGGGTTATATTATTGGGTACGGTATTATTTATCCTGACCATTTCCGGATTTAGTCTCACAGCTGCAAACTTTTCAAATACGATGCAACAAATAATGTTTGTATTGTTCTTCTTCATTATGATTTTCATTCTGATGAGCGGGCTGCTTACTCCTATCGATTCTATGCCCGATTGGGCTCAAACATTTACACTTCTTCTGCCGCCGCGATATTTTGTTGATATTTTGCGTTCGGTTTATTTGAAAGGAACAACCCTCTCCGAGCTATGGCAGAACTTCGTAGCTCTCGGAAGCTTCGCAGTCCTCTTCAACATTCTCGCTGCCGTCACCTATAAGAAACAGGCCTGACTTTTAAAGGGGACTTGTTTAAAACTATTAAAATTTATCAACATAGTTGAACACTTAAACCTTTTTTCATATCTTTGGGCGGGTTATCAGTTATGAAAAAATATTTAAATATCATACCGCGTGTTTTTGTCGTACCGCTATTTGTTATAGGTGGGTTAATTGTCGGACTGGGTGCATATACAATCTATATGTCACGGGTTCATTCATATATCTCGGATGAGCCTTCGGCTTGTATCAATTGCCACATTATGGTCCCTTATTATCAAACTTGGGAGCAAAGTTCCCATCGTGAATGGACACACTGTAATGATTGCCACGTTCCACAAGACAACTTTGTCAACAAATATGCCTTCAAAGCAGCTGACGGATTGTACCATTCGGCTGTCTTCACTTTAAAGAACGAACCTATGGCCATTCGTCCCCGAAATGCCAGCAATGGAGTCATTATGGAGAATTGTGTTCGTTGCCATACACAACTTACCACCGAATTTGTAAAAGCAGGGCAAATAAGCTACTCGCAAGCCAGTCAGGGAGAAGGCAAGGCGTGCTGGGATTGTCATAGAGATATACCGCATACTATGGTGAGTAACCTTGCAGCCTCTCCTAATGCGATTGCACCGCTACCTGAATCTCCTGTTCCTGCGTGGCTCAAAGAAATGATTAAAAAATAAAAACAATATAGACTATGTGTAAGAAATTAGCAGAATCAATCAGACGTAAACCCGCTATCGGATGGGTATTGTTTGTCGTAGTTATGGTTTTGGTATTCTTGCTGGGGTTACTGGCTGCCTCTATCACCGAGCGCAGAGCCGAGATAGCAACTCTTTACAACAACAAGAAGGTCGAAATTACAGGCATCAATCCCAAGAGCGAAGAGTGGGGATTGAATTACCCTCGTGAGTATAATACCTGGAAAAAGACCAAAGAGATGGACTTCCAGAGCAAACATCTGGGTAGTAATACCTATGATATTCTCGAAACTCGTCCTGAAATGGTAATTCTTTGGGCAGGATATGCCTTTTCTCGCGATTATACAGCTCCCAGAGGGCATATGTATACAATAGAAGATGTGACCCAAACTTTACGTACCGGCACACCCGGCGGTGATGTACAAGATATGCAGCCGGCTACCTGCTGGGCTTGTAAAAGCCCCGATGTACCCCGTATGATGCAAGAAGTTGGAATTGAAAAATTCTATGGGACACCTTGGAGCCAATTTGGTGCCGAGGTTGTCAACCCGATAGGATGTGCCGATTGTCATAATCCCGAAACAATGGATCTTACAATAACTCGTCCTGCCTTGATCGAAGCATATGAGCGTCGGGGAGACGATATTGCCGACGCAACTCCTCAGGAAATGAGATCATTGGTGTGTGCACAATGTCACGTGGAGTATTATTTCAAGGGTGATGGGAAATATCTCACATTCCCTTGGGATGGTGGCTTTACCATGGAGGATATGGAGGCATATTTTGACAATGCAGAGTATGCAGACTGGACTCACAGTGTGAGCAAGGCTCCGATGCTGAAAGCTCAGCACCCCGATTACGAGTTGTTCATACTTGGTCCTCATGCTAAGCGCGGCCTCTCTTGTGCAGATTGTCATATGCCTTACATAGCTGAGGGTGGCATCAAGTATTCTGACCACCAGGTTATGAGCCCGCTGAAAAACATCTCCTCAACCTGTCAGACTTGCCATAGAGATAGCGAGGAAGAGTTGAGAAATTATGTGTATGAATATCAGGATAAAGCTCTCGAGATCCGTGACAGAGTTGAAGTTGAGTTGGCAAAAGCCCATATTATGGCAAAGGTAGCCTGGGATAAAGGAGCAAAGGAAGCAAGGATGAAACCTGCTCTCCAATTGATCCGTCAGGCTCAATGGCGCTGGGACTTTGGAGTTGCATCACACGGAGGATCATTCCACGCACCTGTTGAGACACAGCGTATCCTTGCTCACGGCCTTGACCGCTCCATGCAGGCTCAGATTGAGCTTCAGAAGGTTTTATTTGAACTTGGTGTAACCAAGTTTGAGATGCCCGATATCTCCACAAAAGCAAAAGCTCAGAAGTTTATCGGTCTGGATATGGAAAAGCTGGAAAAAGATAAAGAGAACTGGCTTAAGACCACACCGCCCGCTTGGATAGAGACGGCACGTGCCAACGGCAGGTTAGCAGCCAACTAAAACAGACACCTATAAATTATAACGCCTACATAAGGAATAACACCGCGTATGTAGGCGTTTTTTATGATAATTATGAAGGAAGAGAATAAGCGTAAGATGTGGCAAATGCCTTGGGGCTATCCTGAGAGCATCGCTATAACGGCAGGAATTGTTTTTGTAGGATTTATGCTACAAATAACTATTAAAGGGTTTAATTTTTATCTGCTTACTGCACCTGTCAATCTTGTTGTTGGAGCTTTGATCATAGGCTTGTGCCTATTGACTCTTGCTCTGAAAAAATCAAAATTCCTCAGTTGGTTTACTGGCGTACCCTTCTCCGTTTGCATTATCTCGGCTTTGCTCGTCCTTACATTAATCATGGGACTTACTCCTCAAACTGCTTCAGGGTCAGCGAATACCAACGACAACTTCTTTGCTTTGCTGGGATTCAACAATATGACAGGCTCCTGGCCATTCATTCTTATCTATTTTACTACCCTTCTTTCGCTTGGTTCATTGATCGTTCGCCGACTGGCCAAATTTAAGATTAAGGATTGGGGTTTTTATCTCAACCATATTGGATTGTGGTTAGTCTTATTTGCCGGCGGCCTGGGTCATGCAGATATGGAGCGATATATTATGCATGTCAGAGAAGGTGAGGTGGAATGGCGGGTTTACGATGATGAAGGAACAGTAAAAGAATTGCCCATAGCCATTCAGCTCAATGATTTTGATATGGAGGAGTATCCGCCGAAACTAACTATTATAGATAGGACAACGGGGGAACCTCAACCATTGTCGGCTCCTGACTACTATCAGATCAACACAAAAGCTCCTACCGGAAAGCTTGACGGATGGGTGTTGGAAATGAATGAATATATCCATCAGGCGGTACGCAACAGCGATAGCACCTACCGCGCAGCTCCAATGCCCGGAGCCACCCCTGCTGCATACATCACCATGACCAATCCCTCAACCGGGGAGGTCCGTAAAGGATGGGTATGTGGAGGTAATCAGGCACAACTCTACAAGACGCTCGAACTTAGTGAGCAACACACTGTTGTAATGACCGTTACTGAGCCCAAGCGTTTTATGTCAGATATAGAAGTATACACCCCGGACGGGACAACTAAAAGTGCCATACTGGAGGTAAACCACCCTTTGCGTATCGGTGGATGGACTATATATCAGTATGGTTACGACAATGCGGCAGGACGACTCTCTTCCTACAGCAGTATGGAGTTGGTCTACGACCCCTGGATAGTTCCGGTATATATCGGATTTATTATGATTGCCCTTGGCGCTGTCGCAATGATAGTGAGAGGGCATTCGCCAAATCGCAAAACTTTGTTAACCGATAATAAACAGGAGAAGTAAAAAGAATGAATTGGGATACCTTTATATGGTTTGCGTTACCTGCCATGATATTGTGGGCAAGTGCCGGAATTGTGGTATATCGCAAAAAAAGCAAAGTTCTAGCTGATATTTTAATGATTGCGGGAATATCGATTTATACCCTCTTTATAATAGGCTTTTGGATAAATATCGAACGACCTCCATTGCGAACAATGGGAGAAACACGTCTTTGGTACTCCTTTTTTCTATCGGTTGTGGGCTATGTAACATATTGCAGATGGAAATATCCGTGGTTATTATCCTTTTCCGCATTAGTGGCCTCCGTATTTATCTGCATCAACCTGTTCAAGCCGGAAATCCACTCCAAAAACCTTATGCCAGCCCTGCAAAGCATATGGTTTATACCCCACGTCACCTCCTATATCCTCTCTTATGCCATGTTTGGCGCTGCAACAGTAGGAGCATTTGTGCAACTAAGGAAAATTAATCGAAAAGGCCTTTCCGATAAAAAGATATTTGACCTCCTTGACAATTTGGTTTACGTCGGGTTTGGATTTCTTGTACTGGGTATGCTGATGGGGTGTGTATGGGCAAAAGAGGCCTGGGGACACTATTGGACATGGGATCCAAAAGAGACATGGGCTTTCGTTACATCAATGGGATATCTGGCTTATATTCATCTTAGATTGCAAGGAGAAAAACGAGAAAAGGTTGCCCTGTGGCTCCTTCCCGTCGCCTTAATTCTCCTGTTGATTACATGGATTGGAGTAAACTACCTCCCCTCAGCACAAGGTAGCATTCACGTGTATTAGTGTTACGGGGTGTGGAATATGAAGTAAAAAAGCCCTCCCTAAGGAGAGCTCCTATCTTGCTCTTTTAAACTTATCCTGTAAATCTATCTTGATTTTAAATAATGAAATAGGCGTATCCTGAATAAAGTGTTATGCTTGGTTAAATAATAACTGTTATGCAAAGTTAAACATTATATATGACAATACAAAATAATTTTAAATTTTTAACCATTCATCATCCGGCTTTGCAATAAGCCTGGCGTTATTTATCGCCATATCAAGGGTTAAACAGGTAGATGCCCTATAGATTCCACTATCCTTTTCAATTACTAATGCCAGATCAGCTTTTGCTTTGTCTTGTAAACATAAAGGAAGCAACAATTGGAGCTTTCCTTTATAATATTGTGGGATAGCCGTTTTATAATTTCTCCTTACCCTTCTCTTAGCATCTTCAATTGTTCCTGATAACAGATTAGATAGCAAATAATTATCCATTGTCTTAAACGGCACCGGAAAACGCTCTTTGTTATCTTGAATTATGTGATCGATATTTACCCTTAATTCTATGGAGATGTCATAAATTAACTCTTTTGGGTCGGTTATGTAGTTTGCAACTTCAGCCAACTTTGAAAATTTTGATAAATCTCTATGACTCGACTTCCTCCAACCTATAAAAAAATATGGGATGCTTGTTCCTGGTTTTTTGTTTTTTTGGAAATAACCAAATATTTCTTCTTGATTTTCCGTTGCTAAACCTGTATTAAAGCAACAAAAGTCACCTTTTTTCTCAATCTTATTTTCTTGTTCAACTTTTTCGAAAGTATGGTGAATATAATTAATTAAGATAGGGTGTCGACCCGTAGGGCTATTTGAATAATCCCATTCTTCGGCCATAGCTAAATCTTTAAGTTCCTCAACACTCCCGAAAAAATCAGGAAACCATGCAAATTTAAATAAACTCATAGTCTAATCATTAATACCCACGGACTTTTTATAAATCCAACTCACTAAAACTATCAACAATCGTCCAAACCCACAACACTATGAGTTTTTCTCAATTAAACGTCTTCTGTCACTAGTATTATAACCACTGACATTTCGCATGCTATGGTGCAAAGATAGGAAACGACAAACGAATAGGTATGCAGAAAAGACAATTTTTTATGCCAATAACAACAAACCCCGAAAGCATACTTTCGGGGTCCTCTTAAATATCCCCACTCTCAAGTGGGCCAATTTATTATTTCACTCAGCTTATGTTAGTTTACCGGTGAAAAATCTTCTTTTCCTGCAAAACAGAGTGGACAAACCCACTCGTCAGGAAGTTCGCTAAACGGTGTTCCGGGATCAATTCCGTTATCTGGATCTCCTTTTGCCGGATCATAAATATATCCGCAAACGTCACATTCGTACTTTGTCATATCTATAGAATTTAATTATTAATTGTTTCAACCTCGGTTGAATCTTTCACAAAAATATATATTTTCCGGTGATTTGAAAATATTTAATTCATTCTGCCAATAAAGGAGCTATTCTCTTCTGCCCCAAAGATCTCTCGGGTATACTCCCTTCTCAATGAGTTTGTTGAGTTTCTCCACTACAAAGGGTCTATCCTCCTTATAGGTCACGCCAAACCATTTGGCATCGCATTCAAGCACCTTGAGAGTAGCATCACCCCTCTTTATAAGGAGATCCACTACGTAGGGAATGAAATACTCCGCCTTGAGATTGTTTTTTGTACTCTCAGCATCGAGGAATCTCTTGAACATCTCTTCCGAGTAGTCAAAATACTCCGGGGTAAAACCCCAGAAATTCATCGAAACAAAAGTGTCGGCTGCCAAAGGATAATCTTTTCCCTCTTCACTATAGCATATCTCACAATCCTTGCGTTGGATGGAGGTGCGCTCAACGACGCTTATCAGATTGCAATCGGCATCGGTGACACAAATACCGCGTGATACCGTCCCGAACTCGGAAAGAGTGTTCTCCAGGTGATAACCCACCATAGCGTATTTGCCCTTGGTGCCTGCTATCTTGCGGAGGTGGTTCGCCATTATCTGAAAACTCTCCTTGCCATAGAAATCATCGGCATTGATCACTGCAAAGGGCTCTTTTATGACCCCTTTTGCCATCATTACCGCGTGGTTCGTCCCCCACGGTTTTACCCTACCTTCCGGAACCGAATAGCCCTCGGGCAGATATTCCAGCTCCTGAAAAACAAACTCCACCTCAATCTTTCCTCCAAATCTGTCGGGTGAAAAGATATCCTTGAATTCCTCGGCAAAAGAGTGTCTTATTACAAACACGACCTTGCCGAAACCGGCTCTTATCGCATCATAAATCGAATAATCTATAATCGTCTCACCTGAGGGACCAAGTCCGTCCATCTGTTTGAGAGAACCGTATCGCGAGCCCATACCGGCTGCAAGTATCAAAAGTGTCGGTTTCATATTGGCTTTATTTTTTTATTTGAACTCAAATATTACCGCGCTCTGTCCGGGCACCGTCACGTAACTATTCGCAAGAAACGTCTCTCCGGTAATTACATTTCGGACAGAAGCCGCAAATTTAGAAGATATTTCCTGATATTTGCGCCAATCGATCTTAAAATCGCTCTGTCCGTTGTTGATCACAACCATGACAACCTCTTTTCTCACATATCTGAAATAGACATAGACATTGTCATTTTCCGGACGATAATGAAGCATAGAGCCCTGTGTAACGGCTTTTGACCCCTTTCTCCAATTCATGAGACGCGACGTATAATCAAATAGATCATTCTGTGCAGCACTCCGTTCGTTCCTGTTAAAAAGATTGACTCGGTCGCTCTTCCAACCGCCCGGAAAATCTATTCTCTCCTGCGAGTGGCCGGTAGTCCCATCCTTGCTCACAAATCCGAGTTCATCTCCATAATAGAGCTGGGGCACTCCACGCATTGTAGCCAAAAGAGCCATAACCATCTTCTGCTTGGCAAAGTCCCTCTTCAGATCGTGAGCCAGACGATTTGTGTCATGATTATTCGCAAATATCAGAATATTCGAAGGATTTTTATAAACAAAATCAAGTGAAAGGGAGTTGTAAACTCTGACCAGGCCCTCTCCCCAGAAGGGAGTGTCGGAATCGTCGGCAAATCCTGCAGTGATGGCATCTCTCAGGGGGAAGTCCATTATCGAGGGGAGGTTTGAATTATATCCGTCGTGCTGCTTTACTCCCTCCCAATAGGAGCATGATAGCGGATCGCCATACCAACATTCTCCCACAATATTCATTTTAGGATATTCCCTGAGAATGTTCTTCACCCATTTTGACATTGCAGCTTTATCAGAGTAAGGAAAAGTATCCACACGGATACCGCCCAGACCGGCATATTCCACCCACCATACTGCCATCTGAGTAAAATACCTAAGTACGAAAGGGTGCTCCAGGTTCATATCGGGCATGGATGTATCAAACCAGCCCTTGATACATGCATCTTTGTCATACTTTGAGGCATATGGATCATAATGTGTCGAAAGGGCGAAAGATGAGCGAGTGAAAGAGTTATGCATATGTACCCAGTTGTCGAAGGGGAGGTCCTCCATCCACCAATGTGCAACTCCGCAATGGTTGGGAACCATATCCATTATCACCTTTATCTCTTTTTCCGCCGCCTTTTCCACAAACTCCTTGTAGAGGGCATTCGTGCCATATCTCGGATCGATGCGATAATAATCAGCGCAGGCATAGCCGTGATAGGAGTACTCTTCTTCGTTGTCAAAGAGCATTGGTGTAGACCATATGGCCGTCACCCCAAGTTCGGCAATGTAGTCCAGATGGTCGATAATGCCCTGAATATCGCCTCCGTGACGTCCTTCAGGCAGTGAACGATCACATTTCTCAATCGCCTCTTCCACGGAATCATTTGAATAGTCGCCATTGGCAAAACGATCCGGCATCAGCAGATAGACTACGTCCTGTGGACCGAAGGAGGCGCGTTGCGCTGAACCCTTTTCACGATTGTGAATATTATACTCAAATCTAATGGAGTCTTTATCGGGAGTGACGAGGATAAAATGATACCCGGCAGCGGGAGTCCTTGCCCCTATCCTGATATCTGCAAAGATATAGTTAGGGCTGTCGCCGTTATGAATTTTTCCTACGGAGACTCCCCGTTTAGCATCTTCGGGTGCAAGAATCAGAGTGGAACCGCGGATATTGTCACCCTTGATGAGCAATTGAAGGTCAGTTTTCATTCCCACCCACCAGCAGGGCGGCTCCACGCGTTCTATTACCTGTGCTAATCCTACTGTACCGGCCAGCAGCAGGAGTATAAGTGCAGTTATCCTGCGCATGAACTACTTCTCCGTGGTTTCGGTTTCTACCTCTGTTTCTGCGTCTGCATCTGCCTCAGCTTCTGCCTCAGCAGCCTCATCACAGTCACCGAAACATTCGCCTATGCTGAAAATGAGATGATACCCGTGAGGAGGCAATGTAAACTCGGAATCCCTCGTTACAACATGATTATCCACATTGAAGGTGACTGTCTGATCGGAAAAGTTGAACATGGCCAAACAAAGGTCGCCTTCGGCTTCTCTCTCGAAAACAAAGATCTCTTCAGGCCTATCAGAGGGAAGAATGACCATTACACCACCCCAGGGCTGGGCCCAGAGACAAGCGTGCCTGTCACGCATAGCGATCAACTCCCTGTAAAAATCAGCCATATTGTTTTTGTCAGCCTCCCAGTCGATGAGATCTTTCTCGAAAAACTCAAGACGCTTATCCAAACTAGCCTCCTGGCCGCTGTAAATCAAGGGCATTCCGGGAACCACAAACGATAGAACTGCAAACTGTCTGACGGCGGGGCCATACATTTCAGTACAGGTCCCGTACCAGGAATTCTGATCATGGTTGGTAGTAAAGTTCATCGGAATCGTATTGGAAGGCATTCCGCTCCTATCCTGATAATTCACATAGAAGTTGGCAATGGAGTCGGCATCAATCTTCCCTGCTGCGAGAGCATACCAATTGTGCATCTGATCCCAGGTATAATGGGCGTTGAATGCATCATATTGCAAATCAGCCTGCTCAGCCTCTGCGAGCATGAAAATATCGGGATTGATCTCTTTAAGGCGTGCAACCGCATCATTCCAGAAATCGGTAGGAAGTTCAGCTGCTACATCACAGCGGAAACCATCAACTCCGAGTTCGAGCCAATATTTCATTGCGGCAATCATCTCCTCCCTCAAATCCTGGTTTTCATAATTGAGACGGGCAATGTCCGTCCAGTCATACTGGATGGCGAGGTTGCCCAGAGAGTCCTTATAATACCAATCATTGTGCTCCACAGTCCATTTTGCATCTCTCGAAGTATGGTTTGCAACCCAGTCGAGAATTACTTTGAAACCCCTTTGGTGGGCGGCCTCGAGAAGTTGTTTGAAATCCTCCATCGTTCCGAATTCGGGATTGACCTCGCAATAATCCTTTATTGAATAATAACTGCCGAGAGTGCCTTTACGACCCTCTTCTCCTATAGGATGGATCGGCATAAGCCAGAGCACATCAACACCGATCTGCTGCAGACGGTCAAGATGTTGTTCAAATGCAGCGAATGTGCCTTCGGGAGTGTACTGACGGATGTTAACCTCGTATATGACAGCATCCTTTACCCATTCGGGATGCTCAATATTGGAAAAATTGCCTTCCGGCCGGGCAGATTTGCAACCGAATAGCGCAAAGGTTGCAACGATCAAAAATAACAGATTGCGTTTCATAGATAGTATATTTTATTTATTTGTTTCGATAATCAGGCAAGAATAGGGTTCGAGCGTTACATTTACAGTGGAGGAGCCGTCATATTCAAGCCCGAAAGGAAGTTTAACGGAGATCTCGCGTGAGTCAGCGGATTTATTCAGGAATGTGATGACAGCCTCGCCCATATATGAACGCATATATGCGAAAACATCATTTTCAGCTGCAAGCCGGAAATAATCCCCATACATCAGGGGCATCGAAGAGCGGCGCAGATGCGTAAGTTCCTTGACTGCATCTGCAACTTGCTGTTCATAGCTACTGTAGCCCTCAAATTCCATCCAACGGCGATTGTCGGGGTCGTTGGCACCCGGCTGTCCGTACTCATCTCCATAATAAATGCAGGGCACCCCGGGAAGCGTGAAGTTAAGTGCGTGGAGCATAATCAGTTTACGATAAGCAATAGTATCACTCACTACAATATTGCGTTTCCATCCGGCGAGTTTCTGGTTCTCATCGTGTTTCACATCACCCGATGCCAGACAGACATATCTCGGACGGTCGTGGTTGCCTGAAATATAACCCATCAGATTATGGTGGCCATAGACCCCGAGGTTGGCATCAATACAACCCGCAAGACCCTCGAAAGAGCCCTCGGGACGCGTCGTTGCCCAGATATAGGTATCATAAACATTGAAGTCGAACTGGCCATCGAGCATACCCGGCTTTACATATAAGGAAATCAGCGAGAGCGAGCCATAAGTCTCTCCTATCTGGTAGAGACTTTTTCCGGGCAGCGAATCGAGGAGTTTCCTAGTCAGGAGACGCCAGTAACCCTCCGGAATATGTTTGGTAGCATCGTGCCTGTACCCGTCAAAATCATAATTCTGCATCCAGAAAAGTGCCGTATCAGAAAGCTGTCTGCAGATCTCCTCCCTTTCAAGGTCCAGAGAGGGGATGTGGTCGTCAAACCAGGTGGTAAGACGAAATTCATCCCATAATTCGCGGTTCTTACGACCGTCAGGAGTATATGAAGGAGTAGTCCAATCCGGATGTGCCTTGAGAGTGGGACTCTCGATGTGCATATGATTAGAGACATAGTCAAGTATCACGTTCATATCTGCTGCGTGAGCCTCTGCCAAAAGTTCGTTGAGCTCCTCATCGGTGCCAAAGCGGTTGTCAATGCGGGTGGCGAAGATAGGCCAGTAGCCATGATATCCGCTGAACTTCGTGCCGGGATCCGGTGCGTATCCCCATGCGTCATAGGGATTCTGGGTAATCGGCGAGAGCCAGATGGTATTGATGCCCAGGTCTTGGAAGTAACCATCCTTTATTTTGGCAGTTACTCCCGCCAGATCTCCTCCCCAATAATCCACCTTGGGATGCACCAGCGAGGGATCGCCGATGCTCCAGTCATTATCACTGTTTCCGTTGACAAAACGGTCTATGAGCAGTGAATAGAGTATCTGTGAGTGTTTATCGGTGCGCTTGAGTTGCGCCGGATCTCTGATTACCTTTCCAAACTCGAGGGGCACGAGTATATCGTTACCGACTCCGGAAGCATTGGCCGTGAAAGCCTGAATGTGTGAGCGCTCCAATTTGCGTGCTGCTCTGGGTGCTCTTACTCTCACCAGCGAGTCGCTGAGCAGGTCAAAATGGCGACCTCGTTCTAGAATACGTCCCTCCCACAGGATTACCAGTTGTTCCATTCCTCCCTCTATTTTGATGAAGAAATCTTTACCGGAGCTACCTGCGGGCAGGGTGGACATCTTCGGAGCCTTGCTCTTATCCACTCCTTCGACCTTGGCCGGAATGGCATTTTTGACGAGCAAGGGACAAAATTTTTCCACTCCATCCACCGTGTCATAACACTCATACATCACCAGAAAAGGAGCCTCTGCAGAAGTGATGATGGTGAGAGTATCCATATCGTTCATTTTCGGGAAATAATCCCTAAGAATAACGACGGTTGTATCTTGTTCCACTATGCAAGGGGTCAGATTGCCCAGATGCTCGGCATAGTCAAACGAAAACTCTTTTTGCGAACAACCGCTTAACAGGCAGATGGCCGGTATGAGAGCCAGCGCCAATTTGCGGAGAGTGTGGGTTTTAGGTTTCATATAATATTATTTAAAGTTCAAAAATTGCTGATGAATATCCTTCTATCTTCAACCGGTAATGATCTTTTCCCTTTTTGCTCTGTACCTGTCCGTTTACAAAGAGGGGTTTTTCGAGCGAGTCACTGAGGGAGATTGTCATCTCGCTCTGGCCGAGATTGTGAAGTACGAGAAGTTTTTGTTTCTCTTCGATCATATACCATGCGGCCACTTGAGAGTAAATAGCGCCGGTCTGAGGATTGATTACAGGATGAAACTCCATTTTTCCGGTAGCAAGTGCCGGACAGGAGTTGCGGAGTCTGCCCAATTGACGATACATCGTCAGGATTGAAGAAGCATCAGCCTCCTGTGATACGACACTGCCTACATTTGTCTGTACTGCAGGATCTATTTTGTCGGTATAAGAGGTTACATAGCGGTCGCCCCAGTACATCGGAGTGCGAATATATTCATCACCACCGCTTTTCGTTCCGGTATAACCAAGTTCCTCACCATAATAGATGTAAGGTGAGCCCTGCGAGGTGAGCAGCATCGCTCCGGCCAATTTGGCTTTGGTAAGTGAGCCTCCCAGCTCGCTTCGAGCTCTATTTTCATCATGATTGGAGAGTTTTGTGGCTGCAATGTAGTCGCTGCGTTGGTTGCTGTAAGCTTTATGGATAGTGATTGTAGCATCTGCAAATCCAAGTCCCTGGCCTTGATTTATGGCAGCGCTCATGCGCCACCAGAATGAAAAGTCAAAGAAAGCCGGTAGCCCCTTGTAGTAAGGTGCAACCTTATCCCAATCGGAGAAGACCTCTCCCACCATATAGATATCTCTGCCGTTGTGCTCCCTAAAACGGGCATTGACAGCTTCGTAGAATTTCATCAAGAATAGAGGATTCTCGTCGGAGTTCTCATTATGGTAAATATGCTTGACTGCATCGAGACGGAAACCGTCAATGCCGGCATCTATCCAGACCTGAGCATCTTCCACTATTGCCTTGAAAGCGGGAGAATTTTCCGCGGTCAATACCGAACCGTAATTTAGATCGGCAAACCAGTCTGTCCAAAAATGAGAGTGATAGTAATACATTTTGGCTCCGGGGGGCGTCAAATTCTGTATATTGTCGTTGCTCGACTTATCTGTATAAAGAGTAAATGGCACATCAAATGCAAGCTGGGCAGATGCGTCCTTCTTTGCACCATATTTGGTGCCGAGTGGCCAGGATGAGGAGTTTGATGTCCTCACAAGGAAACCCCAGCCGGAGTTGAAATCCACCGTTAACTCGTAAACACCGTTGCCTTTAGAATAAAATTTCTTACAAATACCATCACCATAATAGAGATATTTCGCCCCTTCGGTAGATTGGTCGGGGTTGTCTGGATCCGGGGTACCACCAATGGATATCGTCACAGTCGGAGCATTGCTGTTGCTCCAGTTGAGCGTGAATTTGTAAATGCCGGAGGGCACGGTACCCGTAGGAAACCACTGTCCGCCATCATATCCGCCGGCGCCTTCAGTGCCAATCATAGGGATTTTGCCTGCAGCTATATCTTTTTGCGGATCGTCAGAGAAGATGTAGTAACCCCTGTATGGATTATCCATTGATGATGTGGCGGCTTTGAACCAGGGATGATTAACTCCGGAATGGTTGATCACATAATCAAGATAGATGCGAATATTGCGTTTGTGAGCCTCGCTGACCAATTGTCTAAAGTCGGCCATCGTGCCAAAACGCGGATTTGTTCTACTGTATTCTTCCACATCGTATCCATGATAAGAGGCGCTCGGATGTATGGGCGAGAGCCAAATTGCCGAGGCCCCAAGCGACTGAATATAATCCAGTTTGTCTATTATCCCACGGAAATCGCCCCATCCGTCACCATCGGAGTCGGCAAAACTGTAAACCAGCAATTGGTAGGTGATATCTCCCCGCTTGGTCCCGTCCCATTGGGGCGGAAAGGTCATCACATCCTTGAATTCCTGCGTATCCGGATTAACGGAAGGATTGCAGGAGGATCCGGTGGCAAAAAGGGTTAGCGTCAGCACCAAAAACAATATGATCTTTCTTCTCATCTTAACTTGCTTTATGACAGCTCTTCGCTGCCGGCATTGAGTGACATTTTACTACAAATTTTAAAGTTAACAATTCTATGTGAACAATCAAAAAAATGCGCCGCCATAAGCGACGCATTTTTCGATCATAAAATCATATGTTATTTCGTCAAAACATATTTTGCCGTGTTGGCAATATCGAGAGTGACTTTGTATTTGCCGGCCTCTGCCACCTTGATATTGTCACCGTTGAAAACAAGTCCTTTATCACCGCTACCGAGATTATAATCCCAGTTATTGTTGAATTTGAACTTGAATTCGGAACCGGCCTTAAACTCCACAGTAGCACTGTAGGTCCTGGTTGTAGCATCAAATGCCATCTCGACACCATCACCCCAATCATCACCTGCGGCAAATGAGCCCACAAGGGCTATCCTGGTCAATGGAGTTGCAACAGCCTTTTTGCCGGGCAAGTCTACTGTCCAGAAATAGGTGCCGTCAGCCACTTCCATATTGTCACCGCTCCAGAGGTTAAACTCGTATGTGGTACCGGCAACAAGTTGTCCGGAAATCCAGCCTGCACCGGCTTCATGGAACTTGAACTGGTTGGAACCGCCATACATCGCTATTGCACCCTTGTAGAGTCCCTCTGCACCGCCTTGATAGAGTGCCACATCATCGGTAGGGTTCCAGGAGTGGCCTGAATAACTGCCGGGTACGGTAATGAATGGAGCATAAGCGGGAGCGGGAGCATCACCTGTCCTGGTAATAATGGCTTTGAAAGGTTTCGAAGAGAGTATCAACTCGATATCATATGTTCCACCTTCGGGGTCTTTGAGATTGGCTCCGCCATAAACCAGGTTGGAAGCCTCACCACCGAGGTTGTATGCATCGGGGAGATCCCAGCCGGCATTCATACGAAACTTGTACTCCGTATTTGCGGGGAATACAAGGCCTGTAATCTTCCAGCTGTCAGAACCGGCATCATATGCCATAGCTGCATCCTCAGGACTACCCCAGCCGCAGAATGAGCCTACAACTGCAACTCTCGTGATAAGAAGTGCAGTAGCCTTAAGTTCCGTCAGATCTACTGAGAGATAGTAATAGCCCTTTTCAAGATTGAGATTGCTGCCCTTCAACACAAGTGCATCGAAAGTGCCGCCGAAATCGTTGTCCCAATTGCGCTCGTGAGTAAATTTAAACTCACCGTCAAGATGTGCAAAGCCCTCATAATGGCCATTACCATCACCTGTGAGCATAGGGGCAGTACCGGGGTTCCATCCCTGGTGATTACCGGGAATATAGAGATTGTCAGGATATGCGGTATTGATGAATGTAACAGTATAAGGGGTCTTCGATACATTGAGGACAATCTTGAAGTTGCCTTCAGGACCTTCATAATTGAGGTTGTTGCCAATGGTTGTCGATACATTGCTCAAACTGTGACCACCCATGGAATGGGTCCAGTCATCATTGAAACGGAATTTAAATTCACCGGGAACAATGTCAACGGGTGCACTGAAAGTCTGCTTCTCAGCATCGTATACTAGATCAATATCGGCATCCCATCCACCTACCGCAGTGCCGATTACTCCGAGGCTGCCGAGCTCTACCATATAGATGGTGTTGAGCTTTTTATTTAGGGCAATATTATAGATACCTGAAGGTACCTTAATATTATCAGGAGCACCAACGGCACCTTTTGCTGAGGCATATTCTCCGGCAAAGGTAGAAACCTCAACAATACCGCCGAAATCATCACCCCATTCAGGTTTGATGCAGAATTTGAACTCAACATCAGAGCCATCTTCAGTTCTGAGATCAATGACTCCCTCATAAAATCCCTTAGCTACAGTGGACTCGTACATCATCGGAGCAGTTGCAGGATTCCAGCCCTGATGGCTGCCGGGGAGATATAGGATGTCCGGATATGATGCTATATAAGTTTTAACAGGGATCGTGATTACAGCCGAAGGTACACCGGAAGCATAAGTTTCGGAAAATGCCTTAACGAAGAATTTCACATCTGAAGTCTGCGCCTCAGGTGCTCCTGTTGAGACAATCGCATCATTGAAAGAATCTACTGTTACAGTGTATGAGGTGGTTTTAAGGTCGGAAGCCAGTTCAATGGCATCTCCATCCTCAAACTGCGCGAATACGCTGTAAGTAATCTCTTCATTGTATCCAAGACGTGCCGGCTCCCAGGTAAAGAGCATAACCTCACCTGTAGGGTCGGCGGGATCGAGGGTAACCGATTTGATGACTTCGCTAAATACCGGAGCCACCGCATCACCGAAAGCATATATATCAATAGTGATGGTTTCTGACTTGTAGGTATTGGCACCATCCGTCACCTGCACAAAGAACGACATCGTAAAAGTATTGTTCTCGGGAAGTGAAGAGAAGGTATTATAAAGGATTGTCTTAAAATCGCTTTTGGAAGCGATGTAGTAAAGAGTTTTTGTGGATGCAAGTTTTGCTGCAGTACCCTCGTACTCCGCATAGAAGTCATAGTTCAATCCCTCAGGGAGGAATCTGTATGCCGACCAGGAGAAGTTGATATCCTCATCCATTGTATTGGATGTCATAAGAATATCCGAATGGGAATAGAGCTCCGGAGCTACGGGAGCCGTGGAAAATGCGTCCTCCGGGAATACCTCACAGGAGGTAATGCCCAACATCAAAGCAGCAACTGCAATAAAGCTTAATATCTTTTTCATTGTATTATCGTTTTAAAGGTTACTGTTTTTCCATTACCAAAACATAAGGAGTCCTGTTGCCGTGCAGCTTAATGATATAAGTACCGGCTGAAGGAACCGTAATGTCGCCTCCACCCTGTACGAGCTTAATGCCGCCGGGGACTTCCGCACTGGTTTCGCCATTTGTGCCGAACTTAAATGCCCAGTTGTTGGGGTCATTAGCGGTATTGAGGCGGATGAGGAAGGCAAGTCCGCCATCATCGGTAAATGTAACTTCGGGTGAAACCCACACATTCTCTGTCGCATCATAAGTCAGAGGATCATCACCGGTCGTAGCATAGGACCATCCATTGTACGCACCGCACATACCCACTCCGTCAACAACTGTCTTATCGATGGTCATTGCGCTGCGGTTGACTGTGAGTTCGTAGATGGAACCCTCTCTCAGATCGACTGAAAGGTTGGAATCGGACTGCTCTGGGCAGTTCCAGGAAGGAGTGAGGTAGTTGTAACCCCAGTTTTCATCAGACCAGTTGCGTGCAACAGTCACCTTGAAGTAGGAATAATCGGCACTGCCGTCCTGCAGATCGACAAGGATCTTGTAGAGATTGGTACCACCGTCCGTCTCCCAGAATTGGGGTGCCTGAGTAATGTTCCATGACTGATAATTGCCGGGAAGGAAGAGATACCTCAGATCAGCAGCAAAGGTTGTAATATTGAAGCTGATATTGTTGGATTTGACAGGTGCCACGTTAGTGCCGTAAATGGATGCAACAAGGCCGGCGCTGATATTGGCGGTCTCATTGGGCTTGACCTTCAAGTCATTGCAAACGAGTCCGTTCAAATCCTGCTTGCTGATGGTAAAGGAGTTTGAGAAGGAGGTACCCGCCAGAACACTGTTTTCTCCCAGTGTCAGATAGAGAGCGTACTGAATCTGAGTAGGAACTCCAAACGAAGCTGATGTCCAGTTGAAAACCACTGCCTCAACCTTGCTGTTGTCCTGGTTGACAATAATGTCCTTTTGGCCAAGCAATGTTGGAGCAACGCTTTGCGCAGGATCGACTTTGACATGTTCGATCTCCATTTCACAGGCGGAAAAGAGAAACATGGCCATCATCAGCATTACTATATATTTAAACTGTTTCATAATCTTATTGATTTTTCAATGTTTCGTGCCATTAGTAACCAGGATTCTGCACCAGCTTGGGGTTGGCGTTGAGGTCACTGATAATGATAGGATAGATGGTGCGGAAGTCGGGAAGAGCAATCTTACCGTTAGGAACACCACCCTTCAATGTCCAGGGGAACTGCATCGAAGTGAAGTAACCGTAGCGAATGAGGTCAACGCGGCGGTGACCCTCCCACATAAGTTCTCTGGCGCGCTCATCGAGGAGCCAGTTGAGATCCATAATGGAAGGAGTTGTCGCATCGACACCCGCACGTTGACGGAGCTGACGAATATAGCCTTTTGCAGTTTCGTCGGAAACATTTCCGCCGTTCAGACGGGCATCAGCTTCCGCATAAATGAGATACATCTCCGGAAGACGGAAGATGGGGAAGTCGATTGACGAGAATTTGTAGTTGGTCTCGGAGCTTGATATGGCATGACCATCCGAATAGAGTCCGGAGAACTTCCAGCATCTCCAGCCTGAATCGGTTGTAGTATTGTCAAACTCCTTTGTCGCACCACCGTTATAGAAGAACGCCCTCTTATCGCTGGCTGCTCTGTCATAACCAAAGCCTTCTCCGCCCCACTTTACATTTACAAGTTGGAAACGAGCAACATAGTCATCAGCTACGTGATAGCCGTTCCAGTTCTCAGGGTTTATAAGTTGACCTTCTCCAACAACTGCTGCTCCGATGGCTGCATTAGCCGCATCGCTGAGTGTTGCCGAAACAAGGTGGGTGGTACCACCCCAGCTCTGTGTCTGATCTTTATCATAAGAAATGGCAAAGATAAACTCCTCCGCAGCGCCGTTGGTGGTGTTGTCCTGCATAAAGAGTTCGTGGTAGTTATCGTGTAGCTTGTAACCCATACCGATAACCTTAGCTGCCGCATCTTTGGCATCTTGCCAACGTGCCGTACCGGTATAGACCTCTGCATTGAGGTACATCCTTGCAAGAAGAGCCCATACGGAACCCTTGGTTGCACGGGGATAAGGTACCGTACCCTTATCAGGCATATCGGAGAGTTCCGAGAGCTCTTTGAGCTCACTCTCAATCCACTTGAAAAGTTCTACTCTGCCGATCTGCTCAGGCAGGTCGCCGCCGATATTTTCGGGCATTGCGAAGGGAGGATTTCCGAAGAAGTCCATAAGTAAATAATAGTATAGTGCACGATTGAATCTTGCCTCTGCACGATACTGGTCAATAGTTTTCTGGAACGCCTCATGTCCGCGGCTTGCAAGCATCTCGGGAGTTGTTCTTACGAGAAACTCGTTTGCCAGGGTAATGCCCTTCATGCAGCGTGTGTAAACTGCGATGATGGCTTCGTTATCGGCTGATGTCCATTTATGATACTGGATGGGGTTGATATAGTTGTCGCCCCAGATGATCTTGAGTGCATCAGTGCTGAGCTCATTGAGTATCACATACATACGACAAAGCTCGCTCTGACCGGCATCTGCCACGCTGATATCCGACGATCCGGCATCATTCTGGCTTGCCAGCGCCCAGTATCCATAGATATATCCCAAAGACTTGAGATAGCTCACCTCGTCCTTATACGCGGTCTCCGAGGTTGCGTCAGTTTCATTGAGAGGCTGTGTATTCAGGTCACCTATGCAGGAAGTAGTAAGGATCAGAGAAACCAACAGCGCCAAGAAACTTATATTTAATATCTTTTTCATACGTCGGGTCATTTTTAGAAGTTAATATTTAAACGCAAAGTAAAGAGACGGGGACGTGGAATGATATTGGAATCCACACCGTCTGATGCCTGCAATTCGGGATCGAGACCTCTATACTTTGTAATTACAAATACATTCTGCACAGAAGCGGAGAGACGGATGCTCTCTACCCATTTTACTTTGTCGAATGTGTAGCCTAAGTTGATATCGTCCATCCTGAAGAATGAACCATTCTCGATAAACATATCGGTATATTTCTGGTTGTTTTCCATAGCTGCCGTCCAGCCATTCACCAGATAGACGTTGCTCAAATTGTCAAGGTAGCCCTTATTCCAGTTGTCACTGTATGAACTTGCGTAGGACATCGCAACCCTGTTGATAATGTAGTTACCAAACGAGCCGTGGCCGTTGAAGCCGAGGTCCCATTTTTTATACCTGAATTTGAGGTTGAGTCCGAAAAACGCATCGGGAGTGGGCTTGAATCCGGTCACATACCTATCAGCGTCAGTAATTACGCCATCGCCGTCACGATCCACCAATCCATTCTGAATCGGATTGTCCTGCGCATCATAGAGCTGCTGGAAGAGGTAGAACGTGAAGGGAGCAAATCCGGTGCGGTGGAGTGAAGTGTATCCTCCCGTACCGCCCATGCCGGAACCGGTGGTAACTCCGAGATAGCCCTCCGTCTCAACGCTTGTGAGTTTGGTAATCTTCGTACTCTGGAGAGTGAAGTTTCCGCCAATCGAGAGCGACATGTCGCTTGTCTCCACGGGAATTACATTGAGAGAGAGCTCTACTCCCTTATTCTCCATATTACCGATGTTGGAGATAATGCTGTTGCCGAAGTTGGAACCCAGGGGAGTCGAGATTTCGTTGAGCAGATCGTAAGTGTAACGGTAGTAACCTTCGAGGCTACCTGTGATCCTGTCATTCATAAATCCGAAATCCAAACCGAGGTTGTAGGTTTCAGTAGTCTCCCATTTAAGGTTGGGGTTGTATTTCTGAGGAGCGAGGGTAGTGTAATATCCGTCGCCGAGATAATATTTCATTGCAATGGAACTTGACTCCTCATATCTTGCCATATAAGGATAATAGTCGGATCCTATGTCCTGCTGTCCGGTGCGTCCCCAACCTATACGGAGCTTGAGGGCCGAAACTGCATCAGTGCCCTTTAGGAAACTCTCTTCTGCCACGTTCCAGGCGAAAGCTACTGAGGGGAAGAAACCCCAGCGATTAGCTTTGCTGAAACGAGAGGAGGCGTCCTCACGGATTGTTGCCGTAAAGAGATACCTTCCGAGGAGTGAATAATTGAGTCTTCCGAAGAATGATATCAGGTAATATTCCTTTGCATTTGTAGGATTAGCCTGATAGAGTGGTCTTGACTCATTATTGAGATAGGTGCTCTGATCATACTTTACGTAGTTGTGCTGCCAGGAGTAACCGGCCATCACATCGAGGTTGCTCTTGCTGAATTCGTGCTTGTAGTTGAAATAAGCCTCGAGCAGTGTATTGGAATTGTAATTGGCATAATCGGTATAAAGGTCAAGGCTGGAGCGCATTGCCGAAATTGAGCCGGGGTGGTTATATTTTTCGCCGTTTGACTTTGCGACGTCATAACCGAGGTTTAGGTTGAATCTTAGGTCTTCGAATCCATGGAATTGGTAGTCAATCTGGAGGTTACCGATAGAGCGGAGACCTTTGTTGACATCCGTGAAGTCGTAGAGGCTTGAAAGGGGGTTTGTGCCGGCCATTGTGTTTGCGCTGCCATCAGCATTGAGCCAGTTCCAGTAACCGTTTGATACCTTTGAGTAGTCGATACTACCGTCAGGATTTGTAAAATGTGTCGGTTTTGTAGGGTCGAATGAGAGAGCGCTGCCTACTGCTCCTGTCGGAGCCCAGTTGGTCTTCTGGTAAATACCTTTCACATTGAGGTTGATGGAAAGGTGGTCATCAAAGAATTTGGGAGAAAGGCTGAGATCGACGTTGGCTTTCTGGTTGTCACCCACCTTGAGTGTAGCCTGGTCGTAGTTGTAGCCAAGGCTTAAGCGATAGGGAACATGCTTTGTGGCTCCGTAAAGACTCACTGACTGGTCGGTGTTGAATGCCAGACGATAGATCTGTTTCTGCCAGTCCGTATTCTCGGTGCCGAGAAGGCCCTGAATGGCGCTATTGCCTGCATAAGTGCTCTGCATAAAGTTGCGGAATGTATCGGCGTCCATCATATCGATAGTAGAGGCATTCTGCTTTACAGAGTAACTGGAATTGTAACTTACATTGATTCCGCGTGCACCTGCGCGACCTTTCTTAGTGGTGATGATAATCACACCGTTGGAAGCGCGCGAACCATAGATTGCAGTTGCCGATGCATCTTTCAATACGGTATAGCTCTCGATGTCATTGGGGTTGACCGATGCCAGGGGATTACCCATTCCGGCACCTCCGTCAGAAGTAACAGGCACACCGTCAATCACAATCAGAGGATCGTTTGATGCATTCAGCGAAGCTGCACCACGAATACGAATAGTAGCGGATGCACCCGGCTGGCCTGAGGCCGGAGTCACGTGCAGACCCGATACCTTACCGAGGAGCATCTGATCGGGAGAAGTGATGGCTCCGCGGTTGATCTCATCAGCTTTTATGGCTACAACCGATCCTGTCATATCGCTTTTTTTGACAGTACCGTAACCGATAACCACTACCTCCTCGAGAAATTCGACGTCATCCTGCATAACAATTCTTGCGGCTGACGCCTGAGCGGCGGTAATAGTCACAGTCTTGTAACCCAAAAAACTGATTTCCAACATAGTCTCGCCAGAAGGCACTGTCAGGACAAAATCGCCGTCCAGACCTGTCTGGGTACCGTTTGCAGTTCCCACTTGGATAACTGCAGCACCGATAACGGTTTCTCCCCTGGAATCCACCACAACTCCCTTTGCGGTGTATTGCGCAAAGGCGGATGTAACGGAGAGAACCATTACCGATAGTAACATTGTCATTAATCGTTTCATAGGAAAACCTTTATAATTATTGTTTAATTCTTTTTCTCTGAAAGAGCTGTACGGGATCATCCTTGTCATCGACAAAGAAGACACATATTGCAGCTATAAAAAGAGATATTCCGGAAAAAAGGAGGGCGTAAATGGTCTGTCCACCATAGATATGCTTTACCATCAATCCTCCTACCAGACCGTTACATATCTGCGGGATTGTGATGAAAAAGTTGAATATACCCATATAGACACCCATTTTCTTGGGAGGAAGGGCTCCTGCCAGCATAGCATAGGGCATAGCCAGAATCGAGCCCCAGGCGATACCGATACCCACCATAGAAATGATGAGCATGGTCGGATTCTTAAAAAACAGAAACGAAGCAAAACCTAGTGCACCGCATATAAGCGAAATAGCATGTGTGGCTTTGCGACCGATTTTATCCGCAGTCACGGGAAGAAGGAAAGCTATAACAGCTGCAACACCGTTGTAGATCGCCTGAAGCACTCCAACCCAGTCACCCGCCTTGCCATAAGCGGCAGAAGAGGTATCCACAGTGCCGTAAAAGTGATCTGCAACTGCCGGAGTCATATATACCCACATGGAAAAGAGGGCAAACCAGGAGAAAAACTGCACCAAACCAAGTTGACGCATGGTTTTGGGCATTTTACCGAAATCCCTGAAAATTTCCAGAAATCCGCCGTCCTTCTCTTTTTTGGCTCCCGGCTCGGGAGGATACTCTTTAGTGCGCACCACAGTCACAAGAACCGAGGCGAAGAGCACAATTCCACCGATATAGAAAGCGAGTTTGACATTGGGTGCCACACCGCCTTCAGTCTCAGGCACGTTTGACATACCAAACCAATTGGTAAGCACAAAAGGCAGAACCGCACCACACACGGCACCTATGCCGATGAGGAAGGTCTGCACCGAAAAACCGAGCGTTCTCTGTTCCGAAGGGAGATTATCGGCAACGAGCGCTCTGAATGGTTCCATAGCCACATTGATCGAGGCATCCATAATCATCAGGACACCGGCTGCGATCAGAAGAGGCGATAGAAAAGGAGCAAGAGCCGGGGAGTTTGGCATCAAAAAGAGCATCAGCGAGGCCAGGATTGCACCCACAAGGAAATAGGGGCGTCTGCGGCCGAGCTTTGTCCAGGTCCTGTCGCTATAATGCCCGATAATGGGCTGGACTATCATACCCGTCAAAGGCGCAGCAAGCCAGAAGAGCGAAAGCGTACTGACATCCGCTCCAAAGGATTGAAATATTCTGCTGACGTTTGCATTCTGAAGAGCCAAACCGAATTGTATCCCCAAAAAGCCGAAACACATGTTGAAGATACCCCAAAAGCTCATCTTTGGTCTTTTCATAAATATGAATTTGTGTCAGTTTATAATTAAATGGACACGAATTTATTAAAAAACACCTATATTTAAAAGGGTTTCCCTCCGAATTGCAATATAATCGGGACGAAATGACAAAAGATAGTTATGAGTAGTATGGAGTATGGAGTATGGAGTATGGAGTATGGAGCATAGAGCATAGAGTGTGGAGTGTGGAGTGATGGGTGAGTTCGGAATTACAAGGTGCGAGGGTGCAAGGTACGGGGTATGTGTCTCATCCTGAAAAAAGTTGACACAGTTTGTTAGACTTTTATGATTTGATTCTAGTTTTTTGTTTGTTTACTTTATTATTTTTATTTACCTTTGTCCGAAGGAACCTGGAAAATTCAACGAAGAGTCTTTTCTATGATTGAGTCGCAACTGGAAACAGCATTATACCGACTCGGGCAGCCGTCCGCCAATTCCCCTTTTCTCGCTGATATAAAGACATTTGCCACTCCCTACAAAAAGGTAGCATTCATTCCCACAGTTTATATTCCGTTGGTCCTTATCGAAGTCAACTTAAAGGACCTTTCGTCCGTAGCAATCAAATCATACGAACATAACGATCGGCTTTGCCACGAGAAGAGTCTATATACTCTTCTTATGATAACAACAACAATAAAAACCCTACAATCATTTTATACTATCTATGTAAATGATGAAGCAAGAAATTAACATCTACGCAGCGACGAGAGTTTATATCGCGCCCGACATCGAAATCATTGAAATTGAACTTACCCAAAACATCCTCACGGCAAGTCTGCCCGACGTTGGAGACGGTGGAGATGCCTGGTAGGTTTGTTAGCTATTAGCTGTAGGCTATTAGCTGTAGGCCATTGGCCTTTAGCTTTTGGCAATTTGCAATTAGTAAAACAAAAAATCTAAATTAATCAAACACAGAGCAAACAGCTTAAACACACAGTTATGAGATTAAGACTATTTATTTTTGCGCTGCTCGCCCTGACGGCGGCAAGTTGTATGCGCGATATCAATCCCATCGGACCTGCGCAGAAAAAGGACAAGATGGTTACCATAAGCGCCACTATCCCACCGGATACACGCGTATCATACACTGACTCTGACATCCCCGACAACGGAGGCACACTCGCATGGGAGACCGGCGACACGCTTCTGCTCGCCGGATATGACGGCACAACATATAAAGGAAGCAATAAATTTCACTGGAAAGGAGGCGATAGTTTTGAGGGACTAGAAGTAACAGGCGCCACTACCTACAAAGCCTACTATCCCGGAGAAAAAGTTACGCTGGATGCAAACGGCAACGTGCAACTTGCAGGTACCTTCTGGCAACAGACACAGAGCGGAGACAATTCGACGGCACATCTGCGCAACAGCCTGCTCCTGTTCGACGAAACGGCCAATGCCATCAATGAGACCTTCAACTTGACCTTGAAAAGCAGCATCATCAGATTCAATCTCGAAGGAGTACCGGCTGACGTAGGGTCGCTCGGCAATCTGATTTGGTCGGTAGAGACCACGGCTGGAGTGACCAAGTCTATGGCGCTTAACGTGACCGGCGTAACTTTCTCTGCCGCAAAAGACAATCTGACAGCTTTCCTCTCTTTTGACCCAGCCGTAACCGGTATAGCTGCAAACGGAAGGGTAAAGATAACGCTCTACGGCAGCAAATCGTACCAGTGGAGCACCACTGTTGCAGATGGAAAGAGCTATGCCATAGGGAATCGCTACAAAGCAGCCGTAAACAGCGGTTGGACGGAAATGCCGGTCGGTTATGGTATAAACCCGCTCAGCTTTGTTGCCGAGTATAACGTGAACCCTGCCGGTAACGGCTTTGTGACGGACCTGACTGCATGCAATGTTAGTGGTTACTTCGTTTGGCAAGATGCTGTTGATAGATTTCACACTAGAAATGACATTGCCGGTTACCACTTACCAAGCAGTGAAGAGTGGTTTGGTATCGTACCGGAATATATTCATACCTTTTATGTTTATTTCAAAAAAGGAGGGGATCATGATGACATTACTGAGAATGTCACGGTTAACAGTCAGTCTTTCACTATGACCAGCGATTTCCGCCAACCCGGAGGCAACATTTGTTATGCTCTTCGCTATAAGGGCACTAATATGCGCTCTGCTTGGAAGTATGAGTTTGTCAGCGATGGCAATAATACTCATATGAAGGTTACTTCTCGCAATGTAGCACCATCTGTAACCGTCTCGCAAGTTGCGGATCCAACATTCTGGAGTAGCGGTCAGGGAAACGACGTTGTCCGTTATTTCCCGGCCGGTGGCATTGAAATGTCTCCGGGTTCGCCCTCCTATGTGGGTGGGTGGGGCTACTTCTGGGCGTCCACGGAGTTCATGGACCCCAATTCTGCGTGGTACATGACCTTCGGCAGCAGCTTTGGGGGCTCGGCCGGCCATGTCAAGACCCATGGGCTTTCGGTTCGTCTGTTTGTCAATGACGCACCTACACCGCCTACTCCGACCCCGCTCAGCTATGTTGCCGAGTATAACGTGAACCCTGCGGGTAACGGCTTTGTGACGGACCTGACTGCTTGCAATGTGAGTGGTTACTTCGTTTGGCAAGATGCTGTTGATAGATTCCACACTAGAAATGACATTGCCGGTTACCACTTACCAAGCAGTGAAGAGTGGTTTGGTATCGTACCAAGATATGTTGACCCCGGTTATATTAACTTCTTAGATACGATTAGTTATAATAATGTTACTGAGAATGTAATTGTTAAGAATGAGAGCATCACTATGTTCAGCGATTTTCGCAATACCGGGAGCCCAGGCAATTCATCTCCCTCTTATGCTCTGCGTTACAAAGGCACCGATTGGGTGTCTGCTTGGAAATATGAGTTTATCAGCGATAGTAATAATACTCATATGAAGATTACTTCTCGCGGTGTAGCACCATCTGTAACCATTTCGCAAGTTGCAGATCCAACATTCTGGAGTAGCGGTCAGGAAAACGACGTTGTTCGTTATTTCCCCGCTAGTGGCTATGAATCTCCTCCGGGTTCGGCCTACTATGTGGGCTCGAACGGCATATTCTGGACGTCCACGGAGCACAACGACACCGTTGCGTGGAACATGGGCTTCGGTGCTAACCGAACGAGGACTTACACCACTCTTAAGTCTAACGGGTTTTCGGTTCGTCTCATCCAGAATTAATTATAAAGGCAGGTTATTTGACCGATAAGCCTGACTTAAAGGCATTTTAACCCAAACCCTGAAAGGGATATTGTGACATGAACCCTGAAAGTTGTGAAAAACTTTCAGGGTTTTGTTATGCTTTTTGTTTGGTTTCCGGCGAATGCACGAGGTGTACCGACCTGCAAAAAGTAGATTTATTCGACAAAGCGCAGATTCAAGTATCAACAAAGCAAAAACCGCATTGTTGATTACTTTTCACCATAAAAGTTTTATCGGAGAATAAAACTTTATATCTTTGCCGCCGGTAGAAAAAAAATCATAGATTATGAACGCACAAGAATTCCGATCGGCGGAACGTTATGTTGTGCCCGATATCGAAGTCATCGAAATTGAACTTTCCCAAAACATCCTGACGGCAAGTCTTCCGGACGTTGGAGACGGAGGAGATGCATGGTAGGCTATGGTTAACTATTAGAAACAGCTAGCTATTAGTCGTCAGCCATTGGCCTGCAGTCTTGAGTCACAACTCAATCAATCAGCCATTAGTAATGATGGGTAAAAACATTTAGCCAAAAAGTAAAATACATAGATATGAAACAAAAACTATTTATTATTACACTGCTTGCTTTATTGGTGGCAAGCTGTACACGCGAACCTCTTCCCGAACCTTTAATAGTGGAAGGGGGAAAGATGGTGACCATAAGTGCAAAGGTCCCATCGGAAACCCGCGTGTCATACGATGACGGCACACGCAAACTCACATGGGAAAACAACGACCAGCTTCTGCTTGCCGGATATGATGCAGTCGGTAACTATAAAGGAAGCTCTCCCTTTACCTATGATGGGAGCGGCGATACATTTTCGGGACTGACCGTAGATGGCGCTACTACCTACAAGGCTTATTATCCGGCGGGAGGCATCTCATTGGATGAAAACGGCAATGTACAACTAACTGATACTTTCTGGCGACAGACACAGATCGGAAACAATTCGACGGCACATCTCGGCGACAAACTTATTATGAGCGACGAAGATGCCCGCCCCTACAATCAGCCCTTTCAATTGGGCTTGCGTAACGACATCATAAAATTTAATCTTAGCAACATATCGAGCGACATAGGCACACTCAACAAACTTATTTGGACGGTCCAAACCACGCCGGAAGGGGAAACTCGATCGGCGACCCTCAATATAAGAGACGTCTCTACCGGTACCACCGACCTGACCGCTTACCTCGCTTTTGACCCTTCCGTTATGAAGATAGCCGCAGGTGGAAAGGTGAAAATAACGCTGATAGGCGACAAATCATATGAATGGAGCAAAACCGTTGACAACAATGTAACCTACCAAGCCGGCAATCGCTACAAAACTAATGTAGGCGATAGTTGGTCAGAAGTTGTTCCACTTATTTATACCATCAAAACCTCTCAAGCAAACACTACACACAAGATCTGGCAGACATCTACTTCCTCCACCTGTCCTGCCAATCTGACGATCGACTGGGGAGATGGACACACGACACCCATCGCGCAAGGCGCCACGCTTGACCAGGCCATCGCTTCGCATACCTACGCCAACGCGGACGATTATACCATCACCATCTGTTCCGATCAAACAAACTCCTCCACCATACAGATGCCGCAAATCACATTCAACAAAAATATTACAGGAGAAGATCTGCTGACTGCCGTACTTACTCCCTTTCCCAATATGAATGCGAAGGATTTTATAACCTGTTTTATGTCCTGCTCCCAATTAACCTCTATTCCGAAAGATCTTTTCAGATACAATACGCAAGCAACAAATTTCTCGGCCTGCTTCGTTTCATGCACCTCATTAACCTCTATTCCGGAAGATCTCTTCAAGTACAATACGCTGGCAACAAATTTCTCCGGCTGCTTCGCCGGCAGAGTCCCATTAACCTCAATTCCGGAAAACCTGTTCAAGCACAATACACAAGCAACAGACTTCTCGGGCTGTTTCGAAAGTTGCAACACCATAACCTCTATTCCGACAGATCTGTTCAGGTATAATACGGAAGCAACAAGTTTCAACGCCTGTTTCAATGGCTGTGAAATATTATCCTCCATTCCGACAGATCTCTTCAGGTACAATACGAAAGTAACGGATTTCGGCTGGTGCTTTCAAGGTTGCGAACAATTAACCGCCATTCCTGAAGACCTCTTTAGGTACAATACGCTAGTAACGGATTTCAACCGCTGTTTCAGCCACTGCCACATATTAGCCTCCATTCCGGCAAATCTTTTTAAATATAATGCACAAGTAAAAAATTTCAGTGGCTGCTTCACTTATTGTAGAGTGGTAACCCCCATTCCGGTAGATCTCTTCAGATACAATACGCAAGCAACAGATTTCTCCTACTGCTTCGATACCTGCTATGAAGTAACCTCCATTCCGACAGATCTCTTCAAGTACAATACGCAAGCAACAGATTTCGCCTTCTGCTTCAGCAGCACTAGAGTTAGCTCAATCTCAGAAGACCTGTTCAGGTATAATACGCTGGCAACAAGTTTCAACGGAACCTTCGCCGGATGCCATCGATTAACCACTCTTCCGGCCAATCTGTTCAGATATAATACGGAAGTTGTCAATTTCTCCAGTTGTTTCAGCAGTTGCAGTGGATTAACCTCCATTCCGGAAGATCTCTTCAGGTACAATACTAAGGCAACACGTTTCTGGTGCTGTTTTAGCCTCTGCTCCCAATTAGCCTCCATTCCGGAAGATCTCTTCAAGTACAATACGGAAGCATACGATTTCTACATGTGCTTCTATAGTTACAAGGGGGCAGACCCTATTCCGGCAAATCTCTTCAGATATAATACAAAAGCAAAAGATTTTACCTACTGTTTCAGCGGAAGTACTCAAATAACCTCCATTCCGGCAGATTTATTTAGGTACAATACGCTGGCAACACGTTTCTACGGCTGCTTCAGCAGGTGCACCGAATTAATCACTCTTCCGGCAGATTTATTCAGGTACAATACGAAAGCGACCGATTTCGAAGGCTGCTTCAGAGACTGCAAGAAATTAGTATTAAGAGAGGATATTTTCCCGCTTCCGAGTGTGAGCCCCAACTTTTTTTCAGGAAGAAAAATGAGTTTCCGAAATTGTTTTTACAATGTAGGCACACAGGCGGCATCTCCCGGCACCGCCCCCAAGTTGTGGTTATTTAACGGGGGTGGAGCAGGAACAAGGTGGACAATTACCAATTGTTTCACCGGTGCCACACAATTAACCAACTATAACGATATCCCGAGTACTTGGGGAGGGGGAGGCGTTTAGCGCATAGTTTCGATAGCAAAATCCCTCTCGCCTACGGTGACAATAAACCCTGAAAGTTCCTTACAACTTTCAGGGTTTTGTTGTGCTTTTTTGGGGTTTCCGGCGATGATATGAGTTGCACCGACTCGCAAAAAATCGCAAATCGTTGGTCATATCAAAAAAAAATCTATTTTTGCGTGCCTATAGCAAAATATTATTTCTTATGAACTCAAGAAAAATCATACTATTGATCATTACACTGCTTGCCTTATTGGTGGCGGGTTGTATTAGTGAACCTCTTCCCGAAACCGGTAAGGAAGAGGGTAAGATAGTGACCATAAGCGCATCAATCCCGGCGGAAACCCGTGTAACTTACGATGACGATACACGCAAACTCTCATGGCAGGAAGGCGACAAGCTCCTGCTTGCAGGATATGACGGCGCAACCTATAAAGGAAGCCGGATCTTTAACTGGGATTCAGGCAACACTTTTACGGGACAAGAGGTAACAGGCGCAACAACCTACAAGGCCTACTATCCCGGAGAAAAAATCACTCTGGATGCGAACGGAAACGTGATACCCGGTTCAGCAACTTCATGGAATCAGGCGCAGAACGGAGAGAATTCGACTGCACACCTCCGCAACCATCTTCTCCTGTTCGACGAGGAGGCTAACCTCCTTACTGAGACCTTCAACTTGACCTCGAAGAATAGCATAATCAAATTTAAACTCAAAAACGTGCCGGCCGGTGTAGGAACACTCAACAGTCTGAGCTGGACTGTTGAGACTGCAACGGGAGTGTTCAAAGCCATGACACTTAGTGTGACCGGTGTTACTTTCTCCTCTGCTCTCGACACTATTACCGCTTTCCTCGCATTTGACCCCGCCGTGATGAAAATCGCTGCAAACGGAAATTTTAAAATAACGCTGTTCGGCAACAAATCTTACCAGTGGAGCATCGACGTTGCAGGCGGGAAGAACTATACCGTAGGAAATCGCTACACTGCAACCGTAAACGGCGGTTGGAGTGAAATGATTACCCCGCTCGTCTACGTTGCCGAGTCCAACGTCAATCCTGCCGGTAACGGTTTTGTGACGGATTTAACTGCTTGCAATGTGAGCGGTTACTTCAATTGGAATGCTGCAAAAGCCATCAACATTTCCGGTTACCACCTGCCGAGCATAGATGAGTGGCGAAGTATCATACCACAGAACACTAATTACGTTTACTTCACAAGTACTTCTCCTTATAATAATATTGCCGAGAATGTCATAGTTCAGGGTGTGAGCATAAATATGCACAGCGATTATAACAATACCGGGAACAATCTTACTTATGCTCTTCGTTACAAGGGTACTGATTATGTCTCTGCATGGAAGTACGAGTATATCAGCGATGGCAATAATACTCATATGAAAATTACTTCTCGCAGTGTAGCGCCATCCGTGACCATTGGCAACATCAGTGACAACAACGGTGCATTTTGGAATACCGGTCAGGAAAACGACGTTGTTCGTTATTTCCCGGCTAGCGGCTATAAATCAAGCTCAGGCTCGTTATTCTACGTAGGCACTCACGGTCGCTTCTGGTCGTCCACGGAAAACAATAGTGATAATACCGTAGCGTGGAACATGCAATTCCATGAAACCTTCGCGGCTACTAATTCCGACAACAATAGTAAGGATGCCGGGCAAACGGTTCGTTTGTTCGCAGGCAATGCACCTGCTCCTACCCCGCTCATCTACGTTGCCGAGTCTAACGTGAATAGTGCCGGTACCGGTTTTGTAACGAATTTAACTGCTTGTGATCTGGGTAACTATATTAATTGGAATGTTGCACAAACTATCAACATTTCCGGATACCACCTGCCGAGCGTAGATGAGTGGCGAGGCATCATACCGCAGAACAGCAATTACGTTTACTTCACAAGTAATCCTTCTTATGGTAATATCTCCGAGAGCGTCATAGTTCAGGGTGAGAGCATAAATATGACCAGCGATTATAAAAATACCGGAAGCAGTAGTAATCCGGCTCCCTCTTATGCTCTGCGTTACAAGGGGACCAAGTGGGTCTCTGCTTGGAAATATGAGTTTATCAGCGATGGCAATAATAGTCATATGAAGATTACTTCTCGCAGGGTAGCGCCATCCGTGACCATTGGCAACATCAGCGACAACAACGGTGCCTTTTGGAATACCGGTCAGGAAAACGACGTTGTTCGTTATTTCCCGGCTAGCGGCTATAAATCAAGCACCGGTAAAACATACAACGTAGGCACTTACGGCTACTACTGGTCGTCTACGGAAAACAATAGTGATAATACCGTAGCGTGGAACATGCAATTCTACAGAATCTTCGCGAACACAAATTACACAAGATCTAAGTCAAATGGGCTAATGGTTCGCCTATTCTCCCCGGGAAATTAATCAGGCATATTGCATGATTTTCACGGCTTAAGCCTTGTGGTGGGCTTTTTCGCCCCTGCGATTGGAGGAAACTATAACGCCATCTTTCGATAGAAAAATCTTTCTAGCCTACGGCGACAATGAACCCTGATAGTTGAACAAAAAACTTTCAGGGTTTTGTTCTTGTGATTGGAAAGCACCCCGTAACCCACAACCCGTACCACTACACACTACACACTCACCTATCCAGCCACTCCATAAGCAATGGCACTCGCGCTCTAGAAACGAGCACCGGCTCAATCACATCGGGGACCAGAGTCACCCTTAATCTCGAGTTGAAATGTTTGGAAATATTGCTGATGGCAGCCAAACTGGTGATGCAGCTTCTCGAAAGTCTGAAGAAATCTCTGGGATTAAGTTGCTGCTCGAGGGATTCGAGGCTGGAATCCAGGAAGTATTGCTTCCGGTCGGTAGTGACAATATAGGTTGCCTTGCTTTCCGAATAGAAGAATGCTATGTCGTGCACATCGGCGATAAGTATGTGATTGCCTATTTTTATGGTGAATTTGGTGCGATAATCAGGTTCGTATGCCTCTTCGGCACTTTCCAGCGCCTCCTCAGCATGACAAAAACCAATACAGCGTTCCATTGATGCCTTAAACTCGCTTTCACTGATCGGTTTGAGCAGATAGTCTATGCATTTGGTCCTGAATGCGGGCAGCGCATAATCCTCATATGCGGTGGTGATGATGACCTTGGAGGTGATGTTCACCCTGTTGAAAAGTTCAAAGCATTTACCGTCCGAGAGTTCGACATCCATCAATATGATATCCGGCGCCGGATTGGAACTGAACCACTCCTGTGAAGTGACGATGGAGTCGAGACAGCCGAGCATTTCGATTTCGGGAAAGAATTTGCGCAAGAGGCGGGTCAACTGCATCTGTGCGGGAATTTCGTCTTCTATGATTAGCAGGGTCATATTGGCGGAATTTTATATGAAGAGAGGGATCTTTACAGTGAAAAACCCATCCGAATCATCTACGATTATGGGAGAGTTAAACAGAATTCTATACTGCTTATCTATATTTTCCAGGCCCACTCCGACAGAGTGTTCGCCTGATTCAATTTTAAGATTAATGCGATTGGAAACCACCAGGTACTCCTGCTCCACCTTCACCTCTATTACCAGAGGCTCAGAAATCTTGACAATATTATGTTTGACGGCATTTTCGATGAGAATCTGAATGCTACAGGGAACTATCCTGCTGCGGAGCCACCTGCTCTCCACATCTATTCTTACGTCGAGAGCTTCGCCGAAACGCTCTTTGATCAACCCCACATAGAGCATGACAAAGTCGAGTTCATCCTCCAGAATTACCGTCTGTCGCGACTCCATACTAAGCTGGTAGCGATAGAGATCGGAAAGTTTTTTGACATAATCGGAAGCACGGTCCTGATCCTCGTGGATAAGGTAGCCGAGCACATTAAGGCTATTGAAGAGAAAGTGTGGGTTGAGTTGCGCTTTCAGCAGCTGGTATTGGTAGTTGGCCTGGCTGCGAAGTCTCACCTCGGTCGCAAGTTCTCGTCTTCTCTTCCATCTGAGGTAAGAGAATAGATCTATTACCACTGTAACCAGGATATTGAAGAAAAGAGCCACGAAAAAGGAGAAGAAGAGCTGTTGGTTGAGGGTATCCCCTACCAGGTACTCCGAAGATGTGAGTTGCATCAGGATTGCGGCCACGAAGGCTATGAAGAGCACGCCTCCCAGCTCCCATAGAGTGCGCGCAAGAAATGAGCGACCGTAAGAAAAATATTGTACCAAGCTACGCACCAGCATGAAATCCCCAATGAGCATCAACAGGGTGAGCGGATAATTTCTCAGCATCCCCTTGAGTGTGAAAAAGAAAGATTGTCCCGACCCCTGGGAAAAGACCGGAAGCAGATATTCGAATATCATCCTCGCAGCCAATACGATCAGCGCCAGAATTCCCACCGCCAAAAGATTGACATATCTGTTTCCCTTTCGCTTCATCTATGTCAACGATTTTTTCGGGCAACTACCAGTACGATGGCAAGCCCCAGAATTTCTGTGGTGACAAAGGTCACTATCATATTATTAAATACTCCCAAAGCGGGAAATGTCTTATGCAGGTAATCCCCAACCGACGTGCCGAAATAGAATCCGGCAAAACAACTGAGAAATGCCAAACCGAGAAATACGTCGAGCGGACTGCCGTAAAAACGTATGAGACAGAATACCATCGCAATGGTGAGAATAGTAAGAAAGAGGCCGTCCCCCACTGAAGTGTCGTGGAGCAGATAACAGAGCAACGCATGTGCGAGCGCAAAGAGAAATATTATGAGATTGGCCTTGCCAAAATCTCTCTTGCCATTGCCTGACCTTTTAAATATACCGCCCATATCGTGACAAATTCGTTAATAATTGTAAATATAGGTATTTTTTTTCAAACAAAAGATGGTTATATTTGTCCTCCGTAACAAACTATCCGTGATGAAACGATTGTCAATTCTTCTCGTAGCCCTTATGTGGCTACCTCTCGCCTCTTTTGCGCAGAACAACCTCTCCCAAGAGGATATTTCCAACATCGAATCCTATATCGAACAGATCCGTACCGACTGGCAGATCCCGGGTATGGGCGTTTCCATCCAAAAGGATGGGGAAATTCTTCTCTGCAAGGGATTCGGAGTCAAAAACCTCGACAATCCCCAAGATAAGGTGGACCCCCACACCCTATTCCAGATTGGATCGGTCACCAAATCCTTCACTGCATATCTGTTGGCCACCCTGGTGGAAGAGGGACTTATCAGCTGGGAAAACACAGTTAAAGAGATACTCCCCGACTTTCAATTGTACGATCCCTGGGTGACGGAACATCTGCAAGTCAAGGACCTTACTTCCCACAAGACGGGTATCGGAAGACAGGTGGGCACCTATATTGCCAATCTGGGCTACGACAGGAACGACATCTACAGCATGATGTCACTCATCAAGCCCGCATATACATTTAGAGGGGCATACCAATACAACAACATAACCTTCATCCCTGCTGCAAAAATCATCGAAAAGGTGACCGGCAAAAGCTGGGAAGACAATATCCGTGAACGCATCTTCGAACCCCTCGGGATGAATGAATCCACCATCAACGGTGAGGGATTTGCGGAGGCTCAGAATGTAGCACTCCCTTACGAATTTATCTCCAAAGAGGGAAAAATGGTGATCAATCCTCTATACGGCGAGGAGCAGGCACTCTGGTGGCTCACTGTCATCGGCCCTGCCGGATCCATCTGCTGTCCTCCGACAGATCTGATCAAATGGGCACAATTTCAACTTGACGGGGGTAAAGTGGGTGACAAGCAGCTGATTTCCAAGGAAAATATGGACTACCTCCACCGAGGAGTCACCATTACCTCCCAAAGTGAGTCCAAAACCACTCTCTATGGACACTGCTGGTTTATTGAGCAAAGCAAAAAGGGACGCATATATTTTCACACAGGCACCACCTGGGGAATGACCACATTGTGCGTGTTCGTGCCGGAATTCAACCTTGCACTAACCGTACAGGTCAACTCCGAGGCACCGGCTGAACCCCGTTATGCCATGATGCGCCGCCTGGTGGACCTCTGCCTCGACCTTGAAGACTACGACTACAATGCGGATTTCCTGAAAGAGTGGTATGCAAATGCAACCAAAAAGTCTGAAGAAGAGGCTAAGGCTGCCGCCGAAAAAGTAGTTGAACCTGCTCCTGATCCAAAACTTATCACGGGAATTTATACCAAGGATCCTCTCTTCGGAGATGCCAGAGTAACTTTCGAGGAGGACAAACTCTATATCACAATTGGCAAACAGGGCTGGAAACACGAAATGGCCCACGTCAGCGGAAATACCTATAAATTCCGCTCTGACGGCACTGCATTTGAGATCACATTCAAATTTGAAGAGGGCCACAGGAAGGCCGCATCATTTGAAGTTGACTTCAAACAGGGCGAAGAATTCGGTCCCTGGACAAGATTAAGCAAATAATAATACATATACGATATGAAACGCTTTTCCATCTTTTTGTTTGCCCTGCTCTTTGCAGGCTCACTTTTGGCACAATCGCCCATTATCGGCATCTCCTCATACAGGAGCGGCGCTTCGCATGTAGCCGGCAACACCTATGTCAACTCCGTCCGCATGGCTGGTGGAGTACCTTTAATCATACCCGTTACCACCGATGACGCACAGATAGAGGCTATACTCAATGCTATCGACGGCCTTATAATGACCGGCGGTGAAGACTTTGACCCGCTAAAATGGTATGGCGAAGAACCTCTTAGAGCCAATGAACAAATTGCTCCCGAAAGGGATGAATTTGATGTAAAACTGATCAGAGCTGCGGTAGCCAAAGGTATTCCCGTATTGGGCATATGCCGTGGGCAGCAGTTGATGAGTGTAGCGTTCGGCGGTTCACTCTACCAGGACATTCCTTCACAGGTCAAAAGCAGCTATGTCAAGCACAGACAAGGAGATACTCCCGGTT
>JAGONS010000039.1 GCA_017992915.1 Bacteroidales bacterium
TCCCGAACAGAGAAGTTAAGCTCACCAACGCCGATGGTACTGCTACACCAAGTGGGAGAGTAGGTAGCCGCCAACTTTTAGAAAGCCCCGAGCAGCAATTGCTGCCCGGGGCTTTTGTATTTGATGCGGATAATTGTTTTTATTTACAAATAAAAAAGAGAGCGACAAAGGTCACTCTCTCTTAGTGTCGGGAAGATCCGACTCGAACGGACGGCCCCCACGTCCCTAACGTGGTGCGCTAACCAACTGCGCCACTTCCCGATCCCTCATTGGGGTTGCAAAAATAACTCTCTTTACTCAAATAACCAAAAGAAACTGCCTTTTTTATAATTATATTTGCCGTATGAAAACAAATTTTGACGAAATAATCGACAGACGTGGAACTCAAGCTATCAAGACAGATTTTCTTGACAAACTGTACGGCAGAGAGGATTTGATACCGCTATGGGTAGCGGATATGGACTTTAAAACTCCTGACTGCATTGTGGAAGCTCTAAGGGAGCGCTTCAATCATCAAATTTATGGCTATTCGACACCTCCTGAGAGTTATTGGCAATCAATTATCAACTGGGAGAAGCAACTGCACGGATGGGAGATTTCCCGTGAGGAGTTGTCTTTTATTCCCGGCATTGTAAAAGGTATTGCCTTTGTACTGCAGTGCTTTACTTCTCCCGGGGATGGAGTGGTCATACAGCCTCCGGTATATATGCCTTTTATTCATGTTCCGAATGATACGGGAAGGAGACTTCTGATGAATCCGCTCATACGCACTGAGGAGGGCTACGATATGGATCTGGAGGGGCTTGAAGAGATCTGTAGGACCTCTTCTCCAAAGATTTTGATCCTTTGCAGTCCGCATAATCCCGCAGGTATCGTATGGTCCTCGGAAACTCTGGCTGAAATGGCCCGTATTTGTTCTAAATATGGAGTTATGGTGATCTCAGATGAGATCCACGCTGATATGGCGCTATTTGATAATGTTCATACTCCATTTCCAATGGCATCGGAGGAGGCGCGCAACATCTCAATCACTTTTGCCGCTCCTACCAAGACCTTCAACATTGCAGGTTTGGTGAGTTCCTTCTGTGTGGTGCATAATCCGGAGATTCGTGAACGTTTCTATGGCTGGCTAAGTGCCAATCACCTTGCTTCGCCCACCTTTATTGCGACTGTGGCCACAGAAGCGGCCTTTACAAAGGGTGGAGAGTGGCGTAGGCAGATGCTCGACTATGTGGAGGGCAATGTGCGCTTTGTAGAGGAATTTCTTGAAAAGAATATTCCCGCTATACGTCCCGTGCGGCCACAAGCCTCTTTTCTTATCTGGCTGGATTGCCGCGGACTCGGACTTGATCAGACGGAGCTAAAGAATTTATTTACAAACAAAGCCCGCCTTGCATTGAACGACGGTGTTGCGTTCGGCAAGGAGGGCTCAGGTCATATGCGTCTTAACGTAGGCTGTCCGCGTGCATTGTTGTCACGCGCAATGGAGCAGCTCGCTAGCGCTGTGCGGGAGTCTATTTGCTAAGAACTTCTTCTACAGTCTTAATAAGTTCCTCGCCGCGAAGGTTACGTTTAACAATAGTACCGTCCGGGCCGAAGAGTATGATTTGAGGAATTCCTGAGATACCATAAAGATCTGTAGGGGTCTTGTCATCGCCCATAAAGATCTGATCCCATTTCATTCCAAGCTCTTCCATTGCAGTTACGCTTGCGGAGTTGTCTCCGTTGCGCTCCCAAACTGCTACTCCAAGAACCACAAGTCCTTTCGGAGTATATGTGTCATAAACACCCAGGAGAGTGTTTTCGATTTCCCTTCTGCAGGGACCGCACCAAGAAGCCCAGAAATCCACGAGAACATATTTGCCTTGGCCAACATAGTCGGAAAGTTTAACAGCCTCTCCAGCGGGAGTTTTGCCTTCAAAGTTCGCAAACATTTTACCTTCTGCGGTATTCTCTCTGGCCTCGCCTGCTGCGATCTGGCCGGCTACGAAGGGATGGTTTTTGGTAAACTCTCCCATCTTTTCCACATATGCCTTTAGCTCTTCAAATGAAAGATCGTAGATGAAGTTGTTCAGAGCATAAAAACCGAGATATCCATTGGGATGTTCATCAATGGTTTTGTCGCTCAATTCACGCACCTTTGTCTGGTAATTCTCCCGAACCTCCTGCATTTTTGCAGCAGCTTCCTCCTGGGGAAGTGCACGTGCTTCTTCATACTGGTTCATCGCCTCTTCCTGAATTTGTTTCAGGGTATCTCTGAATTCAAAAAGTGCCTTGTTGTGTTTCCCACCCTCAACGGTAGCGGGCTCGTTGAGATTGATAGTGATTGTACCGGGTTCAGGGATAAACATCGTATTGTTGTTGTTCCTGATTCTGGGTTCGGTTAAAAGAGAAACGCTATAACATCCGTTGACATCTGCATCGCAGGAATATTCAAACGCACCTTCAACAATCTGTACGGTGTCAGCCAGTTCTGTGATTACATTTGTAAATACGATGGCGGCTCCCGGGGTGGAAGCGAGTTCATCGGTAATTGTGCCTGTTACGGTGCAAACTTGTTTGCAACCGCCTAAGAGTACGATGCCGGCTATTGCCAGCACATAAAAGATTTTTTTGTTCATAATTGATATTGTTTTTTTGTTTGTTCTATCTAACTTTAAAGCTCAACAAACCACAAAGTTAAGGAAAAATAATGTATTTTTGCAGAGTTTATTAAACTATTTTTTATGGACATAATAAAAGTTAGGGTCGCGCGACCTAGAGATCGCAAACGTTTGACAGATTTCCAGATGGCGATGGCTCTTGAGACCGAAGGCCAAGAGCTGGATCGTCGTATAGTCTCTCAAGGTGTTAAGTCGGTTCTGGATGATCCTCAAAAGGCAACCTATTTTGTAGCGGAACTTGAGGGTGTGAAGGGCCTGGTCGGATGCCTTATGATTACCGATGAGTGGAGCGACTGGCGAAATGGCTGGGTTTGGTGGATACAATCCCTCTATGTTCTGCCTGAATATCGTAAGAGAGGAGTCTTTACCGCCCTGTTTGAACATGTTTGGATGATAGTTGATTCTACTTCAGATGTAAAGGGTCTTCGTCTATATGTTGACAAAAATAATACCCGTGCCCGGGAACTCTATGAGGCGATAGGAATGTCCGGAGAACACTACATCACCTATGAATTGATGAAAGAGTGAATTTAATTGCTTACACAATATTAATATTAAAATGAAAAAACTATTTGGATTGTGCGTAATCTGCACACTGATCTTCACTGCCGGTTGTATGCGGGTGAAGGTGAACTCTTCAATGCCATATTCGGTAGAGAATGGAAGGATCGTGCTTATGACACCGGAGCGCCCTGCAGGGCAGCAGAGTGCCCTGGCAATGATCTGTGACCCAATTGACACTGTTAGAGTTGGCTTCGTGGGACTTGGTATGAGGGGCTATGGAGCCGTTATCCGCTACACATATATAGATGGAGTGCGTATAACCGCGCTCTGTGATTTGCTTCCCGAAAGAACGGAGGCCTCCAAAAACGCACTTCTGGAGAGAGGCTGGCCGGAACCTGCACTCTATTCGGGAGAGGAGGGGTGGCGTGAGCTCTGTGAAAATCCGAATGTCGATTTGGTCTATATCTGTACTCCCTGGCAGAATCACGCGGAGATATCGGTGTATGCGATGCAGTGTGGAAAACATGTCGCTGTAGAGGTGCCAGGAGCGATGAGCATAGCCGAGTGTTGGGACATCATCAATACCAGTGAGAGTACCCGCAAGCACTGTATGATGTTGGAAAATTGCTGCTATGATTTCTTTGAGATGACTGCACTCAATATGGCTCAGCAAGGGCTTTTCGGCGAAATTCTGCATGTTGAAGGAGCTTATATCCACAACCTCGATCCCTATTGGAAGCTCTATCAGGGCAACTGGAGGCTCGACTTCAATCAAAAGCACCGTGGCGACAATTATCCCACGCACGGTCTCGGCCCTGCATGTCAGGTACTCAATATTCACAGAGGCGACAGGATGGAATATATGGTCTCGATGGATACCAAATCGGTGCACGGCAAAGAGGTCTCTAAGGAGATTATGGGGACAGAAGAGTTTGCAAGCGGTGACCACACCGTTACTTTGATCCGCACAGTTGGCGGTAAGCAGATAGAGATTCAGCACAATGTCTATACTCGTCGCCCATATAACAGAATGTACCAGATTACCGGCACCGAGGGCTTTGCCAATAAATACCCCGTACGAGGCTTTGCACTTATGAGCCACAATCTTCCGGAAGGTCGCGAGGAGTATGCAGGGCTGGATGGAGAGCGTTTTGTCAGCCCGGAGCTGCTGGAGATACTTCTGGAAGAGTACAAGCATCCGATAACTGCTGAGATTGAGGAGAAGGCGCGTATGGTGGGCGGGCACGGCGGCATGGACTTTATAATGGACTATCGTTTAATCTACTGTCTGCGCAATGGATTACCCCTCGACCAGGATGTATATGACCTGGCAGAATGGTCATGTCTGATTGAACTCAGTCGTATCTCAATCGAGTCCGGCTCGATGCCTGTGGCAGTTCCCGACTTTACCCGCGGGGAATGGGACCGCATAGTTGGATATCGCCACGCTTTCAGCGAGAAATAATATTATCCGCTTCTGCATTCCTCCTTATTTTCCTACCTTTGGAAAATATTTGACGGAATCATTAAAAATGGACCGTTCAACTATGACAAACGTCAAGAAACAGAATTTTACATTGTCGGTCATATGCGGATGAAAGTAGACTCTTCAATGCCATATTCGGTAGAGGACGGCAGGATCGTACTTGAGACACCAGACCGTCCTGCAGGTCAGCAGAGTGTTTTGGCAATGGTTTGCGAGCCGCTCCATAGAGTCAGGGTGGGTTTCATTGGACTAGGTATGAGGGGTTCTAAGGCCGTGATTCGCTATACATATCTTGATGGGGTTTGCATTTCAGCACTTTGTGATTTGCTATCAGAACGGTTGGAGGCCTCAAAAAATGCACTTCTGGAGAGAGGTTGGCCTGAACCTGCACTCTACTCAGGAGAGGAGGGATGGCGTGAACTATGCGAAAATCCCGATATCGATCTGATTTATATATGTACTCCCTGGAAGAGCCATGCGCAGATAGCTGTTTATGCCATGCAATGCGGTAAACATGTTGCTGTGGAGGTGCCTGGAGCGATGACTATAGCCGAGTGCTGGGAGATCATCAATACCAGCGAGAGCACCCGCAAACATTGTATGATGCTGGAAAATTGTTGCTATGATCTCTTTGAGATGACGGCACTCAATATGGCTCAACAGGGGCTTTTCGGTGAGATTCTGCATGTCGAAGGGGGATATATACACAATATTGACACCTATTGGAAACTATATCCGAACAATTGGAGGCTTGACTATAATCAAAAGCACCGAGGGGACAATTATCCAACACACGGCCTCGGCCCTGCATGTCAAGTGCTCAATATTCACAGAGGCGACAGGATGGATTATCTGGTCTCTATGGATACCAAGTCCTCGCATGGCAAAGAGGTGGCAAAGGAGATTTTGGAGGCTGAAGAGTTCGTAAGCGGTGATCACATCGTTACTTTGATCCGTACGGTCGGTGGGCGGCAGATAGAAATCCAACATAATGTTTATTCGCGGCGTCCCTACAGTCGGATGTATCAGATTACGGGTAGTGAGGGCTTTGCATGCAAATATCCCATTCAGGGTTTCGCGCTCATGAGTCACAACCTCTCGGAAAGTCGAGAAGGGTATGCGGGACTGGATGGGGTGAGTTTTGTCGGCCAGGAGCTGCTGGAGGTACTTTTGGAAGAGTACAAACATCCTATAACTGCAGAGCTTGAAGAGAAGGCTCGTATGGTGGGTGCCCACGGCGGGATGGACTTCATAATGGATTATCGTCTAATCTACTGCTTGCGCAACGGATTGCCTCTTGATCAGGATGTATATGACCTCGCAGAGTGGTCCTGTTTGATTGAACTTAGCCGTATCTCAATCGAGTCCGGCTCGATGCCCGTGGCAGTTCCCGACTTTACCCGCGGGGAATGGGACCGTATCGATGGATATAGCCACGCTTTCAACGAGAAATAATCTTATCCGCTATAGCAATTCTCCATTTTTTGCTACCTTTGAGAGATTTTCGACAAGTTTTTTCAAATTTAAACTTCAATAATATGACAAACGTCAAGAAACAGAATTTTGCACTGCCGATTGCAATAATGTTTGCTCTCTTCTTCATGATTGCCTTTGTGACCAATTTCGCAGGCTCGATGGGAGTAATTGTAAAAAATCAATTCGGCGCAAGTAATGCCCTTTCACAACTCGGTACGCTTGCCAACTTCATCGCTTACGCCTGCATGGGTATTCCTGCGGGTATCATATTAAAGCGCAGAGGTTACAAATTTACAGCTCTAACAGCTGTAATTGTGGGTTTTGTGGGAGTGGGCATCCAGTTCCTCTCCGGGTATGTATCACCGTCAGTGGCTTTCGGAGTCTATGTCCTCGGTGCATTTGTAGCGGGACTTTCGATGTGTCTTCTCAACATCGTGGTTAATCCGCTCCTCAATACGCTCGGGGGCGGCGGTAATCGCGGTAATCAGCTGATACAGTTCGGCGGTTCCTGCAATTCCATCGGAGGCACTATAGCTCCCATACTTCTCGGTTACCTCATCGGCGGCTCAATGGAGACTGCTACGGTGAGTGATGCGGCTCCTGCTATGATGATCGCTATGGGTATCTTCGTTCTCGCCGGAATTGTGCTGGGAGTTACCAATATCCCCGAGCCTCATATGGAGACGGTAGAGCAGAGAAATGCTCGTAGAGCCGGCAATGTGCAGAAGGAGAAATATGGCCCAATGTCCTTCCGTCACTTTGTACTCGGTGCTATCGCAATATTTTTCTATGTCGGAGTAGAGGTGGGTATCCCCAATACCGCCAATCTCTATATGTCCGGCAATCCCAATGTAGGACCTGCCATAGCGGGCACTTTAGTGGGCTTCTATTGGTTTATGATGCTGGTCGGGAGGCTTATAGGCGCTCCCATAGCCGGCAAGGTGTCCAGCAAGACGATGCTCGTCACGGTCTCACTATTGGCAATAGCTTTCGTACTTTGTATCCTATTCATACCCGAGACCATCACCATCTCTTTCCGTGAGAAAGCACTGCCTCTGAGTATGGTATTTGTGGTACTCTGCGGTCTCTGCACTTCGGTAATGTGGGGAGCTATCTTCAATCTCTCGACCGAAGGTCTCGGAAAATATACCCCTATGGCTTCGGGTATCTTCATGACGCTCGTTTGCGGCGGTGGTATTCTTCCTTTCGTACAAAACTGGGTTGCCGACTTTGCAGGGCACATCAACAGCTACTGGGTGGTTGTTGCCGGATTTGCATATATCCTCCTCTATGCTCTTTTTGGTTACAAAAATGTAAACAAAGAAATCGTCACGGAATAATTACTCTAAAACAATCATAATATCGAATAATATGTCAAAAGAATATGTGATAGGAGTTGATATCGGAGGCCAGTCGGCTATGATCGGTATCGTGGATAGACGTGCCAACATCCTTGCCAGGAGCAGAATGGACACGAAAGTTTATGGCGAGGCAGATGCGGAGAAATTTATGGACGACCTCTGCGCCAATATCAGGAAGATTGCAGAGCATGTTGATTGGGACAATGTCGAAGGCATTGGTATAGGTGCCCCCAACGGCAATTATTATCAAGGCACCATTGAAGGGGCAGCCAATCTTCCATGGGGTAAAGGAGTTGTACACTTGAGAGACTATATTGCCAAAAAAACCGGTAAACCTGTAACGGTAACAAATGATGCAAATGCGGCAGCCATTGGGGAGATGCATTATGGCAATGCCAAGGGTATGACTAATTTCATCGAAATTACTCTCGGTACCGGTGTGGGCAGCGGTATTGTTGTTAATGGTCAGATGGTCTATGGTCATGACGGTTTTGCCGGTGAATTGGGCCATACCTGTGCAGTCAGGTACAATGGACGCCAGTGTAACTGCGGCAAGGTGGGTTGTCTTGAAACTTATGCTTCGGCGATCGGAGTGGCACGCACGGCGCGTGAATGGCTTGACATGAGCGATGAACCCTCTCTGCTTCGTTCTCTTGAGGTGATATCATCTAAAGATGTCTACGATGCCGCGATTGCAGGAGATTCCATTGCAAAAAAGGTATTTGAATTCACCGGCCAAAAGCTGGGTGAGTCATTCTCAGACTTCGTAGCATTCAGCAGACCTGAGGCAATCATCCTCTTCGGAGGTCTTGCAGAGGCAGGTGACCTAATTATGAAACCCATTGTGGAGGCTATGGAAGCCAATCTTCTCAATATCTGGAAAGGCGGTAAGGTCAAAGTGCTCCGGTCCGGTCTTAAGGAATCCGATGCAGCCATTCTTGGCGCAGGCGCCCTTGCCTGGTAAAATCTTCGAATGATGAGACTATCAAGGATTATTATTTGTATTGCAGCAGCCATTGCGGCTGCTGCAACGCTTTTCTCCTGCAGTGACGGTACAACTTTCACTGCATCGGAAAAAGAACTCATAGGCAGCGATACTTCCGCGGCGATAATGCCGCTTTATACTACCGACAGCCCGTCAGAAACTGAACTGCTCCGTCAGGTCGCCGCCCCTTTAACGGCAAAGGATGTGGCTTCCGATGTTTACCGAGTATTGAGACATAGGATGCTTTGTACGGTCAATGATCCCGAAAATGAGGGAGTAGGTATTGCAGCGCCGCAGGTCGGCATCAGCAGACAACTTATAGCGGTACGGAGATTTGACAAAGAGGGATCACCCTTCGAATTCTATCCCAATGCAGTCATCACTTTTTATTCTCCGGAAAAGAAATATGGATGGGAGGGTTGTCTTTCAGTCCCCGAATATCGTGATACCGTGCTTCGCTCCACATCCGTTGTAATTTCATACAATGATGAACTCACCTTTGAGCCCTGTACGGATACCATTTCCGGATTTACGGCAGTCATTTTTCAGCACGAAACGGACCATCTGAAAGGCGTTCTCTATATCGATTATTAAGGAGTCTTGAGCCGCCCCCTTCATAATTGGAATATTTTTTGTACATTATAAGGGAAACCAACAATACCATTTATGAAACGAACACTGTTTTTGGCGGCTGTATGTCTTATTACATTTGCTCTCACCGGTTGTGATAAAATTGGTGAGATTGATGGCACTTATAACGTTGAATCTGTAATCCGGAATGGCAAATCAGAATCTTCTATTTCCGATTATGAAGATCCATCAGTAGTTATTGATTCAAAAAGCGGCTGGTACACTCTTCAACTTAACAACATTATTGTCGGTTATCCTCAGCTTGTACTCAAGGTGACTGACGTTATGGAGGATGGTGGCCGCACTAATTTTACTGCCGGCGGAACAGAAGGGTATCTCACAGTGGAGGCTACGGGGTCTCTTTACAAAGGCAAAGTTCCCGAGCTTTCCATAAGAACCAATATTCAATCCCCTCTTAACGGCCGCTGGATGATCGGTGCTAAAAGGGGAGGAGGCACTTTCTTCGACACCAAAGCTATCAGCTGGAACACTATCTATCTGCCGGATATAACTGTAAAGCTCACTACTTCTGCCGGCAGCAGCTCATTTATGCTTGGGGGGCAGTCAATCACCCTCTCAATCCTTTCCACTATTATTGATAACATTGTTGGAACAATAACCACAAATATCTGCTGCGGAGACATCACATTTCAAGATGATTGCAACTTCAATGTTCAGCTTGACGGTTCATTCATGACCGCTTTTGATGAAGAAGGAGTTAAAATCATCTCTGATTTCGCAAGTTCATCACCTTTCCATTATGTGGTGGTTGACGGGGAACTCTATCTCCATGTGCCCGCAAGTGCAGTCGCTGATCTTCAGAAGGTGCTTAATGGTATGGGATTCAGTTTTTCGCTCGAAGAGAAGTCGTTTGACATCAAACTTCCAATTGCCGATATTTCTGAGGATTCATTTTCGCTTGTTCTCAATAAGGAGACCGTGCTCCCTCTTCTGGATGGCACATTCTCGTTTATTCAGAATTGTGACAGGGAGTGGAGATTGGCGATGGGCATCAATGAGATCGAGTATACCAATATGGTCAATATGTATAACTTGATAGTTGATTTCATCAACGAAAGCGAAGTGGATTTACAAATTACGATCAAATACGTGCCTTACGTGCCCGGAGACAGGCCCTGGGAAAAATGAAAACCCGTACCTCGTACCCCTTACCTCGCAACAAACTACACACTACCCACTATAGACTACATAAAAAAACCTCAGCTTCATTTGCTGAGGTTTTTTACTTTACCTTTCCAGTTTGTGGATTGTAAGACCGCTTCGGAGCTTTGGCTCAAACCAGGTGGTCTTGGGAGGCATGATGTTGCCTGTGTCGGCTATGTTGATCAGTTGCCTCATAGAAACCGGATAAAGTGCAAAAGCCGCAGCCATTTCTCCGGAATCTACTCTCTTCTTCAACTCGCCAAGACCGCGGATACCGCCCACGAAATCAATTCTGGTGCATGTGCGGAGGTCCTTTATGTCGAGAAGCTTGTCAAAAATGAGATTTGAGCAAATTGTAACATCGAGAACACCGATAGGATCATTATCATCGTATGTGCCCGGTTTAGCAGTCAGCGAATACCATTCACCTTCAAGATACATCGAGAAGTTGTGAAGTTTTGATGGCCTGTAAGGCTCTGCAGAGCCCTTGGTCTCGATAATAAAATCCTCTTTAAGAGCTTCGACGAACTCTTTCGGAGTCATGCCGTTGAGGTCCTTGACAACTCTGTTGTAATCGATAATCTTCAGGTGACTTTCGGGGAATACTACCGCCATGAAGTAGTTGTACTCCTCATCACCGGTATGATTAGGATTCTTGCGGCGCTGTTCCTCTCCGACAAGAGCAGCTGCTGCTGTCCTGTGGTGACCATCAGCCACATAAAATGCGGGGATGCCTGCAAAAAGTTCAGTAATGCGTGCAATGTCTTTCTTGTCACTGATTACCCACAAATGATGTCCGAAACCGTCGTCGGCCACGAAATCATACTCAGGTTCACCGGCAGCGTAACGACTGACGAGAGCATTGATCTCCTTATTGTCGGGATAGGTGAAGAATACAGGCTCCACGTTTGCATTCTGAATGCGAACATGGATCATGCGATCTTCCTCTTTATCCTTACGTGTAAGCTCATGCTTTTTGATCTTACCGGTCAGGTAGTCTTCTACATTGGCACAGACAACGAGGCCGTATTGGGTGCGGCCATCCATAGTCTGGGCATACACATAATAGTTCTCAGCAGTATCTTGTACAAGCCATCCTCTCTTCATCCAGA
>JAGONS010000077.1 GCA_017992915.1 Bacteroidales bacterium
GTCTACTCCGGGCTTACTAACAAAAACTTTTACGGCGGCACTTGGGCTGCTCCCGTAGTGAGGGAAATTGCCGAAAATATCTATGCATCATCGCCGGACTGGAACGGACAGATAAGAGCTTCGGGACCACTTCCAGCATATAAGGAGTATCCAAATCGCACCGTCAATGATACGCTCTCAGGAGTGCCCGATGTAATGGGAATGGGTCTTAAAAACAGTATAAGCACCCTTGAAAGCAGGGGTTATTCGGTCTCTTTTTCCGGACACGGAGCCGTAGTAAAACAGGAGCCCGAACCCGGTTCAGAGACATCAAACAAAAAAGTCAAAATTTATCTTGCCGAAAAATATGCAACTGAATAAGATACTCAAAGGGATTGAAGTCCTCGACATAAGTGGCAGCCTATCTACTGAGATACGCGACATCACGCTCGACTCCCGCAAATGCAGCGCTGGCTCGCTCTTCATAGCGGCAGTCGGCAGCAAGAGTGACGGACACGACTATATAGAGAGTGCCATCAAGGCAGGCGCATCTGCAGTGATCTATCAGGAGGGTGAACACAAGGGAGGAGATGCCACATATTTAAAGGTAACCGACAGCAGGAAAGCGGCGGGCCTGGCCTCGTCTCGTTTTTACGGCAATCCATCATCCAAATTCAACCTAGTGGGGGTGACAGGCACCAACGGCAAGACTACCACGGCTACACTACTCTACAATCTTTTCACCTCGCTCGGCTATTACTGCGGGCTGATTTCAACCATAGCCAACTACATCGGGGAGGAGAAATTCGAAACCGAACACACCACTCCTGATGCTATTGCTCTAAACAAACTGATGGCTCTTATGGCCGAAAGAGGTTGCGAATACTGCTTTATGGAGGTTAGTTCCCATGCCCTCGACCAGGAACGTGTCTATGGTCTGCAATTCAGGGGAGCCATTTTTTCCAACCTTACTCACGACCATCTCGATTATCACAATACATTCCTCGAATATCTTCATTGTAAGAAACGTCTGTTCGACAATCTGCCGAAAACTGCTTTCGCCCTTATCAATATAGACGATAAAAACGGCGAAGTTATGGTGCAGAATTGTAAGGCAACCGTAAAGAGATATTCCTGCCGAACGATTGCCGACTTCAACTGTAAAATCGTAGAAGAGAGTATAGAAGGAATGATGCTCGCTATCGGCAACAATCGTTTCTGGACACAATTTATCGGAGGGCACAATGCCTACAACCTGCTGGCGGTATACGCAACAGCAATCCTTCTGGGAGCTGACAAAGATGAAGTTCTGGTGAAAATGAGTTTATTGAAAGCTGTTGCCGGACGTCTCGAATATGTTCGCGGAGGGAATGAAATCACTGCGGTTGTGGACTATGCACATACTCCCGACGCTCTCGAAAATGTTCTCAAAACACTACGCTCGACCGCGAGAGACCGCCAGTTGATCTGCGTATTCGGTTGCGGAGGAAATAGAGACAAGAGCAAACGTCCCGAAATGGGTGTCATTGCCACAAAATATGCAGACAAAGTAATTGTAACATCGGACAATCCGCGTTTCGAGGATCCCAATGCCATAATAAATGATATCCGCAACGGCCTCAATGCCACCGAGAAAGCGAAGTCACTCTTCATTACCGACCGTAAAGAGGCTATCCGCACAGCCATCATGATGGCTGCCAAAGGCGCTGTAATACTTGTAGCGGGCAAAGGACACGAAAACTACCAGATTGTCGGAGGAGAAAAACACCATTTTGACGACAAGGAGATTATCTCCGAATCATTTGAACAACTATAACCGACCAAAACCTCTACCTATGCTGTACCACCTTTTTGAATATTTTGAGAGAGCGGACATAGATTTCGCCGGTTCCGGACTGATGAAGTACATCTCATTCAGATCTTTCGGAGCCAGCATCATCGCCATCTTGATATCGCTGATCATCGGGCACAAACTGATTGTCTGGCTTCGGAAAAAACAAATCGGCGAAACCATACGGGATCTCGGTTTGGAAGGCCAGCTACAGAAAAAAGGCACTCCTACTATGGGCGGCATCATTATCATCATTTCGATACTGGTGCCGGTACTGCTATTCTGCGACCTTACCAACATCAATATCCTGATATTAATCCTGACCACAGTTTGGTTTGGCACGATCGGATTTGTGGATGACTACATTAAAGTCTTCAAGAAAAGGAAGGAGGGCCTCAACGGATGGTACAAAATAGCATCCCAGGTACTTTTGGGCCTTATTGTCGGCTTGATAATGTGCTTCAGCAATGAGGCAGGATTCAGAGAACAGAAAAAGGTCGCTAACGTAGCCGGGATTACGAGTGAAGGCATTGCAGTTGATACAGCAATGCCGGCAGCAACTCTGAATTTGGACACCGGCGTGTTGGAAAACAGCACCAAAACTACACTTCCATTTGTCAAGGATAACGAGTTTGACTATGGATGGTTATCGCCTTTCGGAGGATGCTTCGGAGAATATTTCAAATGGTTCATATATGTATGTTTCA
>JAGONS010000040.1 GCA_017992915.1 Bacteroidales bacterium
GTAGTGGGGAGTGGGTAGTGGGGAGTGGGTAGTGGGGAGTGGGTAGTGGGGAGTGTGTAGTGGGTAGTTTTGTGGGGTGGGGGGTGCGAATTAATTCACCCGCATTGTCTTATCCGGGCTGACGCGGCTTATGAAGAGAGTGGATATCGAGATAATGAGCATGATCACTACTGCCGAAATAATGTTGAGCAAAAGAATATCTACGAAAGAGATTTTGATCGGAACAAAACTTACGAAATAATTAGTCGGATTGAGCTTGATAATTTTGAATTTCCATTGGAGGAAACAAAGAAGAAGTCCGATAATATTTCCCAAGATCATTCCTTTCCCTACAATTGCAGCCGCTTTCAGCATGAATATGTTGCTAATGTCTCTATTGCGCATACCAAGGGATTTGAGCAATCCTATCATCGAAATTTTTTCGAAAAGAATTATCAAAATCGCAGATATCATGTTGAATCCTGCAACAACCATCATCAACAGCAATACCATCAGCATATTTAGATCCAGAAGAGCAAGCCAGTCAAAAAGATTGCCGAGAATGCGTGTAAGGGGCATAGTAAACATCGCATCATCTTCATCAGTGGAATTGACATAGAGTATTTCCTCGATTTCGGCATTTGCAAATTTGATATCTGTCTCCGGATCTATGGCTATTTCAAATGACGATACCTGATTTTTGCTCCATCCATTGATGCGTTGCGCGTGGCGTTTGTCCACCAAGGCCATAGTCATGTCCAAATCTTCAAGTTGAGCGTCATAGAGGCCGCAAATGCGGAATCTCCTCACTTTAACCTCATCTTTTATGAAATAAGTAACCAGATCATCTCCAGTTGAGCATCCGAGACGGGAGGCAAGACGGCGTGAGATAAGCACATCATTTGAGATTCTTCCGCTGTAGTCAGGCAATTCTCCTTCATAAAGGCAATTCTCAAAAAAAGCAAGACTGTAGAGTGAATCCACCCCCTTGAAGTAGAGTCCGTTGATATCTTCTTTGCTCTTGATCATTCCCGAACAATAAACCACTCCGTCCACACTTCTGACATATCTTTGATCCAGAATGGCGTTCCGATAGGAAAAAGAGTCCTTCAAAGGATAAAGTTCGTTGATCGGAGATTCGCCGGGTGCTACCAGCGTTACCGAACCCATAAAACCCGTGGCCTTTGAGCGGATTTCCGATTTGAAGCCCGCGACGATGGCCACCGCTATTATCATAACGATGATACTGACAGCTACGGATATGCAACCGATATGATTGCTGATGATACCCATTCTTCCCTTGCCGGAATCTTCGGTGCCTATCCTGCGAGCTATGAAGAGATGGAGATTCATTTGGTAAAATGGAACTCAATAACTCTTTGCCAGGTTTCACCTGCAGTGAGCAATGTTGAGGGAAAATTGGGCCGGTTGGGAGAATCGGGGAAAGATTGACACTCGAGCGCCACTCCATAATAGTCGTCATACTCCGCTCCGCTCTTGGAAACGGAGCTACCCTTGAGCCAGTTACCGGTATAGATCTGAATACCGGGAGCATCTGTTCTGACAATAAGCCTTCGTCCACCGGTAGTGTCGGTGAGTTCAGCCACCTTGCGCACAACACCCTCTTCCCATCCGTCCACTGCCCAGCAATTGTCGTATCCTTTGCCGTAGCGAAGTGCCGGAAAGTCATCAAAAAGGTGTTCCCCTATTCTGACAGGAGTCCTGAAATCCATCGGAGTACCTTCCACCGGAGCAAGTATGCCATTCGGGATAAGGGTTTGATCTGTGGGAAGGTAAGTCGATGCTTTAAGTTGCAAAATGTGATCTTTAATATCTCCCCTACCCTCGCCTTTAAGGTTAAAATAGGCATGGTTGGTGAGATTGATGATAGTATCGGCATCACTCTTAGCGCGGAATGTAATGGTCAGACGACACTCTTCATTCCATCTGTAGATAACCTCGGCCATTACATTTCCGGGATATCCGGCATCACCATCCGGACTTTCAAGAGCAAAAGAGACTTCGTTACCATTCTGTACGCCAAACCAAATACGGTTTGCCCAGCACTCCTCTCCCGGCCCTCCGTGGAGATGGTTGGGGCCGTTATTTATTGAAAGGGAATATTCTTTCCCCGAAAGGGAAAATTTGCCGAAGGCTATCCTGTTGGCATACCTTCCCGGTACCTTTCCCATACAGGGACCATCGCAGAAATAATCCTCCGGCTTTGCATAACCCAGGGCTACATCAGCCATATTGCCATCCTTGTCGGGTACGATGACCGAAATAATACCCGCACCCATATTGCTGAGGGTGACACTCGCACCGCTACTGTTGGTGAGAGTAAAATATTTGATATCCGAGGTTACCATTGCCTTGCTCCATCTGAAATAACCACATCAATTACGCGCGGATCCTTGCCGAAACGCTTCTGATAGGCCTCACGCACCTTTGCTACATACTCATCATGATTTTCATGCTTAACCATTGCTAGGACGCAGCCGCCGAAGCCGCCGCCCATCATTCTTGCTCCCAGAACTCCCTCTACACTTCGGGCAATCTCCACTATAAAGTCGAGCTCCTCGCAACTTACTCCATACTCTTTACTCAAACCTTCGTGGGAACTGAACATCTTCTGACCAAACAGAGCATAATCACCCCTCGACAAAGCCTCGCAGCCATCCAAAAGACGCTGGTTCTCACTTATCACAAAATGGCACCTCCGATATACCTCGGGATCCATTTCTCCCTTGTGAGCTTCAAGATCTTCGAGAGTAACATCCCTGAGCAGCTCCACTCCTTCCTTGTACTTGGCTATGAGGGAGACACCCGCCTCACATTGGGCACGACGCACATTGTACTCCGAAGAGGCAAGCGAATGTTTGACCATCGTATCTATAAGCACCAGTCTTATGCCTTCCGGCGCAAAAGGGAAAAGCTCATACTCCAGCGAACGGCAGTCAAGTCTTATTACCTTTCCGGCTTCTCCGAAAAGCGAGGCAAATTGATCCATTATGCCGCAGCGGACACCCACATAGTTGTGTTCAGTCATCTGACCTATCTTTGCCAATTCCCTTTTATCAAATCCCAGCTTAAAAATGGTGTTGAGAGCCGTACCGAAAACTGACTCAAGAGCTGCAGAAGAGGACATTCCCGCTCCTAGAGGAATATCTCCGCCAAATACGGCATCAAAACCTCTCGGCGAAGCACCCCTTTTCTTCATCTCCTGAATTATACCATAAACATAGGATGCCCACTGCTGTTTCGGTTTTTCACCGTCAACATCGAATGAGACACTCTCATCGTAATCTATGGAATAGAGATTTACGGTAGAAGTCCCGTTGCGTACTATTGCGAGGGAAATGCATTTATCTATGGATGCAGGCAATACGAAGCCGCCGTTGTAATCGGTATGTTCACCTATGAGATTGATACGTCCAGGTGCTGAGAAAATGGAACAATCGGAATGACCGAATCTCTCCTTTATACTCTTTTTGAGAATTGCTGAATCTATCATTGTTATCTGTCTTAATTTGCTTTGATTATGATTTGTGCCGTTTCAAGTCCCTCTGAATAGGCCTTAAGTGACATACTGCCACGATACTCATGTGAAGTAACTATTGCCGTCAGACGGCCGCTGAAAGCGGGCATTACCGGTTCGTGGAATGGATAAAGGCAGGTGGGATCACCGTTTGCCACGGCTACAAATTCTCCGGCTCCCTTCACTTCAAATCGTATCTCATTGGAAGCATTGGGACATAGATTCCCATCTTTGTCAACTATACTGACATAGACATAAGCCAAATCCCGTCCGTCAGCTTCAATCTTATTGCGACTTGTTTCAAGCACTATCGAGTGGGGTTCGCCGGCAGTTACGATACTTTTACGCATCTGTTCACGTCCCCTTTCGTTATAAGCCACAACCTCTATTTCGCCGGGCTGATAAACCACATCCGGCCAAATAAGTCTGTATCTCGCCATAAGAGAATCTTTATCAATTTGTAAGAGGTCGATATCGGCAAGGGAGTAACTGCCTTTTGAGACAACGCCCTGTGAAACCCCGTTGACAAAAAGTTCGGCTGAAGGAAAATCGGTATAACACATTACGGGGATAGTTTCTCCTTCATGTCCTTCCCAGTTCCAATGGGGTAAGAGATGAAGCGTATGGTCATCTTCGTTCCATTGCGAGCGGTAGAGATAATATCTGTCCTTTGGAATAGAGGCCAGATCGATTATACCGAAAAGCGAACTGTGATTGGGCCAAGAATCGGTGCCGTATGGAGTCGGCTCTCCAAGGTAGTCAAATCCCGTCCATACGAACTGTCCCATAGTCCACTCGAAATCTTCGGCCAGTGCAAAGTCAATATCGGGAATATTTGACCACGGACAATACTCGACATCGTAGGAAGAGGATTGGTGGTCATCATACATCGCTCTGTACTTAAGTTCTACAGGAATCTTGTAAACACCTCTGGAACTCACTGTAGAGGCAGTTTCAGAACCGAGAATATTGCCATGAGGCAGAGTTTCGAAAGCCTTCTTGTAAAGCTCGGTATGGTAATTTATTCCCACGACATCCATAACCTCTGCAAATCCGTTAGTCAGCACACATTGAGGCTGATCCAAACCACAGGTGACAAGACGCGTAGGATCCTCCCTGTGACAAATATCCTGTAGAAATTCAGCAACTTTATAGCCCTGATCGTCGCATTGAGTAGGAACCTCATTGCCGATACTCCACATTACAACACTTGGATTGTTGCGGAAATTGCGGACCATATTGACCATATCCTTCTCAGCCCACTCCTCAAAATGGCGATGATACCCATTTACACACTTAGCTATATCCCACTCATCAAAAGCCTCAACCATCATCATGAAGCCCAACTCGTCACACAGTTCCACAAGCTCGGGAGCAGGCATATTATGGGAGGTACGGATAGCATCGCAACCCATATCTTTGAGCAACTCCAACTGATGTTTTAGCGCTGATCTGTTGACGGCTGCCCCGATGGGACCAAGGTCGTGGTGATTGCATACACCTTTGAATTTGCGCAACTCACCGTTGAGATAAAAACCTTTGCCCTCCACCACTTTGGCAGAACGGATGCCGAAACGTGTAATATAGCTGTCGGTGAGGTGATCTCCCTCATAAATGTTCGTGTGGGCAGTATAGAGAGCAGGAGTTTCAGGTGACCAAAGTTCCGGTCTGCGAACAGTGAATCTCATAAATACTGTATCCGACTGAGCTGTCGCATCTTCCAACAGACTTTCAGAGTATGCCACTTTTTTGCCTTTGGGATTGCGAATTTCGGTAACAATTCTCAACTCCTTGTCAGTACTGCCCTCAATTGCCACCTGCATGAAGACCTCAGCCTTTTTACGCGAAACCTCCGGAGTGGTAATGTAGGTTCCCCAGATGGGAATATGGAGTTGACCGGTCCTTAACAGACGTACATTTCTGTACAGTCCTGCTCCCGGATACCACCTCGATGACTTGGGAAGATTTTCCAAACGTACGGCTAAGGTATTGTCCTCCCCATCTTCATTTATCCATTGGGTAATGTCGCAATGAAAGGAGTTGTAGCCCGAAGGCCAGCTTATGACTTTAGTTCCGTTGACCCAGACCTGTGCTCCGCTCATCGCTCCGTCAAAGAGCAAAGAAACAGCTTCCTCCTCTCTGTCGAAACCGCGAAGGTCAAACTCATTGCGGTACCATCCAATCCCCACATGGGGGAGCCCACCGGTTCTGCCAGTCCTCTCCGTCACAATAATTTCATCATTTTGTTTTACTTCTATAACCTGAAGGTCATTTGACCTGTCGAAAGGTCCATATATAGCCCAATCATGTGGAACTCTCACCTCTTCCCATTGAGAGTCATCAAAAGCAGTTTCGTATGCTTCCGCAAAATCCCCGAGGGAAAATTTCCATCCCTTTTCCAACACTATTTCACAACGCCGACCCCCTTCACTACAGGACACGGCAACGAATATGCAGAGCAACAATGTAAGTAAAATCTGTTTTTTCATATCTATAAGTATTAGTCAGTATCAATCCTTGAAGGCATCCAGAGCTATGGTGGGTCTACCTGTGTTGTCAAATGCAGCCTTTGTATAGTGACTCCAATTGACAAATCCCTGAGGCTCCCAATACAAAACGCCCAGACAGCGTCCGTCAGTCTTTTCAAGCGCTTTATCTATCAGGTCTATGAGGAAACCTTTGCAGATTTCAGGCTGGTCCCAGCTCATACCTACCTCACATATCATTACATCCTTATTATATTTCGCAATCAGTTCTTTCATATTGATCAGACAAGCTTCGTTGACATATTGCCAATTGTGCGGGTCGGGATAGAGCGACATTCCGATTATATCATACAGAGGTGCATAGAGCGCCATACCATCAAGAAGCCAGTTGTAATGTGGGCCGTCATCGCCACCGGCAATATGAAGTATCACTTTGGCCTCGGGGAACACCTCTTTTACAGCTCTATATCCGGCATTATGGAGGTCTGTATAGTTCTTCATATTTACGGAAGCGCGGCCATCCTCCCAAAGCATTCCGTCAGATGTTTCATTGCCTACCTGTACCCATTCGGGGTAAATACCTTCCCCTTTGAGTGCCTCCAATATCTCTATGGTATGGGCTGCTAGGGCACCTTTGAGCTCCTCGAAAGGAAGATTGACCCAGGCTGCAGGTTTGTTCTGTTTTCCGGGATCCGCCCAACTGTCGCTATAATGGAAATCAATCATGAGACGCATTCCGAGAGCCTTTGCTCTTTTTGCCTTGACCAAAACATCAGCCTTGCCGTTCCAACCATCAACGGGGTTCACCCATACACGAAGACGTATAGTATTCATGCCCAAACTTTTGAGTAAGGCCATACACTCCATCTCCGTACCCTTTGAGTTGTAAAATTTTACACCATCTCTTTCCATCTGCGTTACCCAGCTCACATCTGCTCCCTTTGCAAAATTCACTTTTGAGCGGTTATCAGGACCCGGAGAGGGTTTGGGATCACCACAAGAGCCTACCGTCAGCATAATCAGCAGTAAGACGATATATTTTACGGTTCTTCTCATTATTTCTAATCCTAAATATCCGGTTCAATGTACTATAAAACAAAATCAAAGCGGTCGGTAAAGTTCCCTTATACATCCCTCTGCAAGTGCCTCAAGGCAGGAAATACCCATTTCTTCAGGCAGTCCGGTATGACGGTAAGCGATTGGAATCTCGGTACACGCACCCACTACAGGGAGTTTTTCAATTTCCCAAAGCTGTTCCACCACCTTTCTGAATCTCTCACCTGCCTCACGCTGTTTGCCGGCCTTAACCTGATCTGTAATGTCGTGGATTTCTACCTGCATCTCCTCTGAAGGGAGCTTGAAGTTATAACCAAAGTAGGCCGAGTGTTTCTGATAGAGACCAGTGCGCATGGTTCCGAGAGTAGCGGTGAGCCAGGCACCCTCGGGGCATACCGCCTGCGATTTTTTTATGGTCTCCTCTATTATGTGGATTACGGGAACGGGAAGTTCATCTCTGAACTTGTCTATGAAGTAATGAGCGGTATTGCAAGTTACCGCAAGACGGTCGGCCCCCCAACCAATGAGGGTCTCAAGTCCTTCCCTGATATAATTATGAGGGTCCGGTCCTTTGCCGAGAATAAAGGTTGTCCTGTCCGGAGTGATGGTATGTGAATAAACTATCATTCGGGGATGTTCCTGATCGACGTCCGCGGGTGCCTTTTCAGCGAGAAGTCTCAAAAATTCCGCTGTTGAAGCAGGGCCCATCCCGCCCAGAACTCCCAATGTAAGACCATTGTTCTTCATTATAATAAAGTTAATATTCTACAAATTTAACTTTTTTTGGAGAGAATTTCAAATGTGAATTGACAAATCACAACAACGGCTATAAACAAAATTAAGGTCGGCTGATATTATTCAACCGACCTCAATTATTTACAAGAGAAGTAGTAGTTTACTTCTTTGCAGGTTCTTTGGCAAGTCCGTCCCAAACCACTGCAGAAAGCGCAGCACCCACAAAAGGACCTACAATGAAGATCCAGAGATCCTTAAGTGCCTGACCGCCTTCGAATACTGCCGGAGCAATACTGCGGGCAGGGTTTACCGATGTGCCTGTAATTGGAATCAGAACGATGTGAATGAGCACAAGAGTCAGACCGATAGCCAGGCCTGCAAAAGCGGGATTGCCTTTCTTGGAGTCGGTGACACCGAGAACCACGAGCACAAATATAAATGTGCCCACAATCTCGGCAATAAGCGCCGATCCCACCGAGGCGGCATTTGAAACGGCATTTGCCCCTGTTGTAGTGGCATACAATGCGGCATCCTTATCGCCGGTCCTGACAAGTGCAAAAATGAGAGCCGAACCTACAAATGCACCGATGACCTGGGCAAGCATATATTTCAGGCCTTCTCCCGTCTTCATTCTGCCTGTAAGCATGGCACCGAGAGTGATGGCGGGATTAATATGGCATCCTGAAATGGAGCCGATGGCATAAGCCATTGCCACTACTGAAAGACCGAATGCGAAGGAAACGGTCAAGACCTGTGCAGTGGTACCTACGCCGCCATTGAAGACTGCGCTACCACAGCCGAGAAGAACCAGCACCATTGTGCCTATAGCTTCTGCAAAATACTTCTTCATAAAATAATTATTTAGGATTGTTAAAGAGCTCGTTTTTCACATTCGATGCCTCATAGACCTCGTCAACATAAAGGTCAGGGCCCATTGAGGCGGCAACGGCGAGAGTATCGCAACGCTCATTGTCAGGATACCCCGCATGGCCTTTGATCCATACAAACCTAACCCTATGCTGCCTGTAAACTTTCAGAAAACGAATCCACAGGTCCGGGTTTGCCTTTTTTTGGAAACCTTTCTGTTCCCATTTAAATACCTGACCATTTTCAACCGCATTGACCACATATGAGGAATCACTCCACACAGTAACCACCGCATCCGACCACTTGATAGCCTCCAGACCGACAATAACAGCCAAAAGTTCCATACGATTGTTGGTAGTGAGGCGATACCCCGCCGAAAATTCCTTCTCATAATTCCCGCAACGCATCACTACACCATATCCTCCGGGTCCGGGATTGCCTCTGCAGGCTCCATCAGTGTATATTTGTATAGGTGGTCTTTCAGCCATCGGTTATTCCGGCAATATCGTACGTTCGTGCTTGGGCCCCTCAAATTGCTTAATTTCCAAGGGATTGGCGCTCATATGATCGTAGTTCTCCCTGTTATTACAAATATCTATCGCCGTATAGATTGCCGAAATCATCGGTCCCGGATTTGCCATGGACTTGCCCGCAATTTCAAAGGCAGTACCGTGATCGGGGGATGTTCTGACAATCGGCAACCCAGCCGTAAAGTTGACGCCCTTGTCAAATGCAAGTGCCTTGAAAGGGATCAGTCCCTGATCATGATACATGGCCAGAACAGCATCAAATTTATATTGCGTATTTGTTGCGAAAAAACCGTCCGGTGAATAGGGACCGAAAGCGAGTATGTTCTCGGTATTTGCCTGCTTAATGGCAGGAATAATGGTGTCAACCTCCTCGGTGCCGAGCGAGCCGCCATCACCTGCATGGGGATTGAGCCCCAGTACAGCGATTTTCGGCCTTACGACACCAAAATCCCTTATGAGAGATTGATTCATCAGACGGATCTTACTCATAAGCACCTCTATCGTGATGGCAGCACTCACCTTTGACAGAGGGAGATGATTGGTCACAACCCCAACTCTGAGATTATCGGCACAGAGAAACATCAAACCGTCTTTCGCTCCGAATTCGTTTATCAGGTACTCCGTATGGCCGGGAAACGCGAACTCTGTCTGTGCAACCGTGTGTTTGCTGAAAGGCGCAGTAACTATGGCGTCAAGAAACTTCGCCTTAACATCAGCCACCGCAGCCTTCAGAGCTATAATTGCCGCTCTGGCACCATCAGCCGTAGGCTGACCTATATCCACCGGCAATGAGTCGGGTACTGCATTGACAATGTTGACATGTTTGTGACGTGCATCAGAAGCACTATTGATGATATTTGTAGTAATCTGCTCGGTTTCAGGCACCAGTTTACGGTATATGCCGAAAGTGCGTGAACAACCGTAAACTACGGGAATGCACATATCCAACATTCTTGCATCTGAGAGGGCTTTGATGATCACTTCGTAACCGATGCCGTTGCTATCTCCTTGGGTAATACCCACTACTATTTTTCTCCTCATAGAACTCAAAAATTTTCGCAAGTTACTAAAAAGCACGGAAATTTGACGCATATTTAATGTATATTTGCGCTTGTGAACAAAATTCTGGAAAGCGACATAAAGTTCCTGCAGGGTGTCGGACCCAAGAGGGCTGCACTGTTGGAAAAGGAGTTGGGTATTTCCACTTTCAGGGATATGCTCTATACATTTCCATTCAGATATATCGACCGCACCAGGTTTTATTCTATCAGGGAAATTGACAGCAGCAGCGCCTATATTCAGCTGCGGGGCAGCATCACAGATCTACGCATAGTCGGCGAGGGACGTGCCAAACGTCTGATCGCCCGCCTTTACGACGGTACCGGCACCATCGAACTGGTATTCTTTCAGGGGATAAAATGGATCTCGGGACGACTCAAAATAGGAACCGAATATATAGTATTCGGCAAACCCTCCATATTCAACCAGACATATAACATGGTCCACCCCGAAATAGACCCGGCCACCGAGGATAAACTCGCGATGGTCGGAACCCTCATCGGGGTCTATTCCAGCACTGAAAGGCTGCGTAGTGCCGGTATAGGCAACAAGGTCTTCGCCAAGCTCCAGTACAATCTCATCAATCAGGTGATTGAGAGCATAGAAGAAACTCTTCCGCGCACTCTGCTGCTGCGCAAACGTTTCATATCGCTTCGTCAGGCACTGGTCAACATACACTTCCCTACCGACCTTCAGATACTCGACAAAGCGAAGGACAGGCTCAAATTTGAAGAGCTCTTCTACCTGCAATTGTCGCTTCTAAAACAGAAAAATATCCGGATGCGCAGCTCCACCGGAATTCTTTTCAATACTATCGGAGAGGCCTTCAACTCCACTT
>JAGONS010000004.1 GCA_017992915.1 Bacteroidales bacterium
TCAAGGAGATGGAAGCATACATAAGTTAAGTGAACACCGTTCCCCGCACTATACAACCCTCTGGAGTGACATTCCCACAGCGAGTATCTGAGAATCCCGCGATCAACAGCAATATTCTCATTGCGAAGTTGTGAGTCATTACACCCTTTGTAACAACATCCATAGTGCGAGAATGTTAGTCGACCCCATCTTCCGGCCCAAATATTCAGATAATTGTCGTATTTTCGCGGCTGAAATTTTATAGAACCATCAAAATAATTATGACACAACTTAAAGTTGGGATGAAATATACCCTTGAGCATACGGTAAGGGAAGATGAAACTGCTTTCAATTATGATTCGGGAGCAATGCACGTCTATTCCACTCCGGCAATGATCGCGCTAATGGAGTGTGCTGCACATACAATGTTGATGGATGCGGGTCTGGATAACGTGGGTATCATGGTAAATATCGAACATAAAAAAGCCTGTAAACCCGGTACAGTCGTTATTGCTGAAGCACTTCTGACGGAAATTAACGGCAAACGCCTTACTTTTGATGTAAAAGTAACCGACCAAGAGGGCAATATTCTAGGTGAGGGCACTCATGGTCGGTACATTATAGATCCGGAACGTTTTATGCAGAAAATCGGATAAAAATTACTCCTTTAACATTTCCAATATTTTCAATCGGAAAGCATATTCGTATTTTGCTTGTGCCTGTTCGCTCAAAACTTGCGTGAGATTGCTTTTCGCCTGAAAGAGTTCATATGCGTTGGCACGGCCGTTATCGAACTTCTCCTTTGCAAACCGGTATGCTTCTCTGCCTGATATTTCAGACTTTTGTGTCGCTTTCCATTTACTTTGAGCACCAACAGCGTTGTGAAATGCCTGTTCAATACGTTTTCTAAGCTCAATTTTAACCTTGTCCATTTCAATGCGACTGTTTTCTACCGCAAGCTCGGCGTTACGAATATTGTTGCGGGTCTGAAATCTGTTAAAAATGGGAATGCGCAGGCTGAAACCTAAGGAGTTGCTCATATTATTGCGAACTTGTGAACTGAAAGGATCATTTGGCCGTTCACTCATTTTATAATATCCGGTGCCCATATTGGCACCGAATGACAACGTAGGATAGAGCTGCGATTTTGCCATGAGTACCCCCTTCTCACTGCTTTTCAGACGATATTCAGAGGCACGGATTTCGGGACGAACCAGTAATGCCTGTTGGTAAACCTCTGTTGGCGACAACAACATTTCATTCTTGATTATCTCCTCTACCGGTGGCACTATAACATCAAAATTGGAAAAATCGTCGAGTTCCATAATTTGCGCCAAGTCGAGCAATGCCAGTTTCAGATTGCTTTCTGCCTGTACCTTGTTTTGCTCTTCGCGTGCACGTTGAGCCTCCAATTCGTAAATTTCGCCTTCTGCCATTTTCCCGCTTTGGATAAGTTCATTGCGGCGAGATATGTTTTCATCGGTTAAAGCTAGTTGTTCATTGGCGATTTGCAAAAGTTCTTTTTGAAGTAAAACCTGAAGAAAAGCGGTAGCCACGCTCATTTCTATATCGTCTTTAAATCTCTCTACATCTGCTTCCGCAGCACTCAGGTCAGCACGCTTAGCATCGATGTTGTGCTTCATACGCAATCCGTCAAAAAGCGTAATATCTGCTCCCAATCCAAAGGATGTCTGAGCCGAGTTGGTGTTTTGATAGATATTATCAAGTCCGATAGAACGGCCGAATATGAAGTTTTGCCCCGCTTGTGCGTTGAGACCGGGTAATAAATCATTTCGTGCCTGCGTATAAGCAATTTTGCGCTGCTCTCTGTTAAGTTCCTGCTGCTTTATTGTACGATTATTTTGTAAGGCAATCTCTATACACTCTTTGAGGGTATATTGCTGCGCCATTCCTGTCATGGAGATGGTTAAGAATAGTGCTATTATTATTTGTTTCATATTTTACTCTTGATTACTAATTATTCATTATTCGAAACTCATAACTCAATACTCAGAACTACTTTTTCTTCTTCTCAATAATCTCATTTCCACGAACTTTGTCGTCCAATTTCAACCCATCGATGATTTCGATGTTTATACCATCTGACAGCCCCACGGAAACATATTTACGGTCGAACTCCTGCGGGCTTTCATTTTTTACTACATAAACAAATGAGGAATCGTTACTGAATTCGATGCATGTTTCGGGAATCATCAGAACATCGGCTTTTCTCTCCAAAACGATGTCGGCATTTGCACTATACCCGGCACGGATGAAGACATCTTTCGGCATCTCCATTTTAGCTTTCATCTCAAACAAAATGGCTCCGCTCTCCTCAGTGGCTTTTGGCGAAACATATTCCAAGACTGCCGAGATTTTCTTGTCCTGAATGGCACCGATTGTTATCTCCATAGGCATTCCTGTCGAGAGTTTACCGACTTCGGTTTCGTCAATTTTACCTACAAAGAGCATATCGCTCAGGTTGGCAATGGAAGCAACTGTGGTTCCGTCATTGAAGTTATTGGTTTGAATGACCGAATTTCCAACTTTAACCGGAATATCCAGGATAGTTCCGCTTACGGTAGCACGCACCAATGTATTGCTCGATTTCTGAGTGCTTTTCGTCATTCCGGTTTTAACCAAATTCAGGTTGTCAGTAGCAGCCTGAAGCTCTTCCTGGTCGTTTTTATATTGAAGTTGCACCCTCTCAAACTCTTCCTTGGAGATTACCAGATTTTCGTAAAGTTTCCGGTCGCGTTCGTAATTAATCCTGCTTTGCTCCGCGGCAAGTTGTGCTCTCGTAACTCGCGATTCCGCTCCGCTCAAATTGACCATATCGGGTACAACCTGAATCTTCGCGATAATATCGCCGGCCACGACCCTATCGCCCGCTTCTTTATATACTTCGGAAATGATGCCCGACATTTGCGGCTTGATAAAGATTTCATTGCGGGGCTCCACCTTACCCGTTGCTACCGTTTTCTTCTCTATAGTACCTTGTGTAACGGTTTCAATTTGATATGTTTTTTGTACCGGACGTGACTTCCGATATAGAAACACAAATGTCCCGATAACCAATACTCCTAAAAGGATAAATAATGCAATTTTCAGTACTTTTTTCATTTTATGTTGTTGTTTAATATTGTTTGTCTAAAGTTTATTCTTCGGCTATGGCTTCCACGGGTTTTATCATCATTGCACGTTGGGCGGGAACAAGCCCTGCCAACAATCCGACAACGATTAATATTATCAGGGAGCCTACTGCCATTGTGAAGCTTATTTGTGGATCTTTAAAAAATTGGTCGCCCTGGCTTAGTGCTATGCCTACTGCCGACAACAAACCTACGCCCAGCACAATTCCTCCTATTCCTGCCAAAATTGTCAGCACTACGCTTTCGCTCATAATTTGGCCGATTATATTGTTCGGTGTTGCTCCCAACGCACGGCGAATACCAATCTCTTTGGTGCGCTCACGCACGGTTACCAGCATAATATTGCTGACGCCAACGGCCCCGGCGAGCAATGTGCCAATACCGACTATCCAGATTATCAAGGATATACCTATCTCCAGGTTATTGAACATTTTGAATTGCTCTTCGATGTTCATGCTAAAAACAGCCTCTTTGTCATCAGGCGAAATTTGGTGCTGTTGTTTTAAAACTTCCGTGATTTTATCCTGGATAATTTTCACATCTACACCCGGTTTGGCGGTAGCTGCCAATAAGTGAATTATATTTCCTTGATTAAAGGCTTGTTGCATAGTTGTAAAAGGCAATACGACGGTTTCCGCAGTTTCTCCGCCAATGCTCACGCCGGATGTGCTTCGTGCCACACCTATAACTTGAAAATAGATCCCATTAACTCGGATCTGCTTCCCTACGGGATCCTCGCCATGAAAAAGCACCTCATATACTCGTTCGCCGATAACGCACACTTTGCGCTTTTCAGCAATATCTATATCATTTACATATCTGCCATAGATCATTTTGCTCTTTTCGATCAAATCATATTCCGGATAGCATCCTTTTACCATATAGGAACCTCCCTTATCACCTCGCACCACATTTTTACCATTGCCACTACCTCCTCCAAAAAGCACGGGTGACATATATTGCAAATCATCTACTCTATGACGAATGATAGGTAAATCACTGTTGGTCATATTCCAAACACGCCCTTTTCTGAAACCTTTATAAGGCTCCGTAGTGCGCTCTGCCGCAAAAAAGACCGAATTGGTTGCAAACCCTTCTATTTGCGAGAAAATGCCTGTTTTTAATGCGTTTCCCGCACCCACCATCAGCACAAGCATGAATATTCCCCAAAAAACGCCGAATGCCGTGAGAAAACTGCGCGATTTATTGCTTGTAATCGTATTCCATATCTCTTGCCAGCGGTCAATGTCAAAAAGTAATCTGAACCTTCTCCAAAGGGAAGTTTTCTCAAACTGTGGTTGACTATTTATCTCTTGTTTCATTTTATTCTAAATCATAACTATTGGCCATTAGCCTTTGGCTGTTTGATGTTGACTTTGTATTCTAATACTTAACTCTTTTGCCTATAATTGTTTAATAATTTTATAATCACCTATTTCCAATTCATTAATAATTATTACACTCCTCAATCTCTACCTCAACACCCTCAGAACTCCAACACTCTTCATACTACACACTACACACTACACACTACACACTCCCAACTACACACTACTCCTGTCTCATTGCCTCTATCGGTTTTATTTTAACAGCCTTTCTTGCAGGCAGATAACCGGCAATAACTCCGGATATGACCAACAGAACGGTCGCAAAAATGGCGTACCCGATATTTACGGTAGGATTTTTAAATATCGACATTTGCGGACCTCCATCAGCGTTTTGTGCCACATTGGCAGCCTGCTCCATAATAAAGTTCATTATCTCTGTAACTCCGATCCCCAGAAACATACCGATGTATCCGAAAATGGCGGTTATGATGATGGATTCCAAAATAATGGAGGTCAATATGGAGGCGGGAGGTGCACCAATGGCTTTACGAATACCGATTTCGCGTGTACGCTCTTTTACGGACACCAGCATTATATTGCTTACACCAACTATTCCCGCAATCAGCGTGAGTATTCCGACAATGGTTACGAATATGTTGATTCCGCCAAATGTCTTCTGGGTCTCGATGTACTGAGCTTGTGAATTAAATACCCAAAGTGCCTGATTGTCTTGCGGATCAAAATTAAGTCTACGCCCCATGAGATTTCTCAATGAGTTATTGAAATCCGTGTTTTCAGCTGTCGTTTCGAGGCCTTCTACGGTAAAGGTGAGTTGACGGAATTTTTTATCAGGATTAAAAATAGCCTGCGATGTGGAGAAAGGAATATAGGCAACCGGACCGCCCCACTGCTCTTTCTTAGAATTTACACCTATCACTTTAAACATAAGTTGCCCAACCTTCACATATTCCCCTAACGGTGATTTCCCCTGAAAAAGCACATCTGCCATTTTTTTATCTATGACTATCACCTTGCTCCTCTGATTGTAATCGAGCTGATTGATAAATCGTCCGGCATCAGGTTCAAAGATCAGTTTTTCCATTTCGGCATAACTCGGCATAACACCGCGAACCTCATACGAACCGTATTCGGTGCCATAAGAGATATTTTGTGTTTTACTGGAAATAGCGGTTACCAGACGGCTTTCCTCCAATTCTCCCTCCACAGCCGATACTTCCTGTTCCGTAAATCGGATATTTCGTCCCGATTTCAATCCTTGATAGGGCATGGATGTGGTTCCTGACCATAGGTTGACACGGTTTACGGAACGATATTCAAAATTCGCCGTTACCCCATTTTTCAATCCGTTGCCTGCACCCAACAATACGATAAGGATGAAAATTCCCCATGAAACCGAGAGTCCGGTAAGTGTGGTACGCAGCTTGTTTTTACGCAGAGTCGCGAATATTTCTTGTAAATAATCCATTTTATAGTTCCGAGTTCTGAGTTAGGAGTGAGGAGTTAAGAGTCAGAAGTTCTGAGTTGGAAGTCTCGAGTTCGGGGTGCGAGGTGTCGCTTTCGATCATGCCGTCTTTCAGGCGGATGATACGGTTAGTGGCATCTGCGACCGATTGTTCGTGAGTAACGATTATGGTGGTAATTCCCTGTTTGTTCAATTCGGTAAGGAGACCTATTACCTCAATAGTGGTTTGACTGTCAAGTGCTCCTGTAGGCTCATCGGCAAGAATTATTTTCGGATTTGAAATCATTGCACGGGCAATGGCAACACGTTGTTTCTGTCCACCCGAAAGCTCGTTGGGTAAATGATGAGCCCAATCTTTCAGTCCCATTTTATCAAGATGCTCCATCGCTATGATGTTGCGTTGTTTTCTTCCTATATTTTTATAGTAAAGCGGAAGCGCCACATTTTCCAGCGCATTCTTGAAATTGATGAGGTTGAACGATTGAAAAACGAAACCGATCATTTCGTTGCGATATTTTGCAGCCTGTTTCTCACTCAAGTCTCTGATGAGCGTTCCGTTCAATCTATATTCACCTTTATCGTAGGTATCTAATATTCCTATAATATTGAGCAGCGTGGATTTTCCCGAACCGGATGCCCCCATAATGGAGACATATTCTCCTGCTTCAATGTTGAGACTGATACCTTTAAGCACGTGCAGCGAAATGGCTTCGGTGTAATAGGATTTGTGTAAATTTGTAAGAGAAATCATTATATATTAGCTATTTGCTTTTGGCTTAAAACCATTTTTGTCTTTTAACTAAGAAAGATATTCTGTCGTTTGCTTTGTAAGAATCCATTTTTGATAAAAATTTCATGCCAAATAACTCGGCTTTATTTTTTTTGTTCTTCTAAAATCTTTTTCAGGCTCTCTACAAAATCATCTAAACTTATCTCCAGCAGAGCTATCTTCTTGGCAATGGAAAGCATTTCCGACCCCATAAATTCTTTTTTATACATCTTCTTCACGCTCTTTTGTGCATCGGGCGATGCAAAAAATCCCATGCCGCGCTTATCGTAAATAATATCGAGCGATTTCAGATGGTCGTAACTGCGCATAACGGTATTGGGATTCACCCCCAATTGTGCCCCCATCTCCCTTATGGAAGGTATTCGTTCATCTTCTGCGTACTCATCGTTGAGAATTTTCTCGCAAATCGAGTCCGATATTTGAAGATAAATGGGCTTATGTTCATCAAAGTTTATCATAATCAATACCTGTTAGTTTTCATTAAGCGATATGAGCCAATCATGAAGAGTATCGGCAAAACTATTCCCATAAATATTCTTAGTGTCATGACAAACATCGTCAAAGCGTTATCTCCTGAGTAAAATTCAAATAGGCCGCGATCGTTTAACTGAACACTCATATTGCCCGACACCGCGTCAAAATAGCCGCGAGATTCCATCACTTTAATTATAGCTAATATGATTATTGATATTAAAAAGTTTATAACCATAAAGCTTGCAATAGTTTTAAGTATTTTCCTTCTTACAAAAAAGAGGTTGGCAATAAATACGGCTTGCATGGAAAGAAATACTACCAGCAACCCGTCGGTAGTCAACCTATTATTGAAAAAATGGACGATTGCATAACCTCCCTGATACAAGGGAAATAGGGCTGCCATCAAAGCATCGCTTCCGCCGTAAAAAACAAGTACCATAAGCGGTGCCAAGATCATACAGAATATCTGCATTACTACGAATTTTTCCAACACCGATGCGGGAAGCATCACCTCAGACAACCCTTTTTTGGAATGGTTGTAAAAATAGTAATAAAAGAAAGGAGAGAAGATGAAAATCGTTACTACCAAAAAAGTCAAAAAGTTGCTTCTGAAAAGCAGGGAAGGTCCTTCATTGGATGCCAGTCTGGCTATGAGCAAAAATAAGATGGGGAGTCCGGCTAAAACCAAAGCATTATTTAGAAAAGTCTTGGAGTTTTGTTGAAATGTTCTGCGGAAAAGCTTCCCTACTCTGTTGAATTGAAATATATTGTTGTTCATTGTTGTCAGAATTTTAAAGTGTTTATTCCGGATCAATTATTTGTCGTTGTTATGCCAAAAGTTCTTTAATTCGGCTTTTGTGGTGCATGGTGGCATTGAAGAGCGCTTCTATATTTACCTTACTTTCGCTCATTTCCTCATTTTCCATCACACAGATGTAACCGCCGGGCGCAGGTTCCGAATAGAGAGCATTAGCGGGAACGGAAGAGTAGAGTCCGAAATGGAGTTTTTCGGAAATTTTCTCCAATGTTGCATTTATCAGTACTGCCTTGTTGTCAAGAATAATAATCGGGTCAATCAGGTTTTCCAGATCGCGCACCTGATGAGTGGAAATCAATGTACAGGTATTATCCGACACATACTGTACGATAATCCGGCGGAAGAGTGTTTTGGAGGGAATATCCAAACCGTTGCTCGGTTCGTCCAACAGCAACAACTCGGCATTTGTGGCGATAGCGAATGACAAGGCTGCCTTTTTGACCTGTCCGTATGAAAGTTTGTTTAATTTTTTATCACCTTCCACCTCAAATTCCTTTAAAATAGTCTCGAATTTTTCATTGTCGAACTTGGGATAAAAAGGTGCGTTTATTTTCGCGAAATAGCGAATTGAGTAGTCATGTTGGATAAATTCCAACTCTTCGGGCAAATAAAAAATACGGCTTAAAAAGGATGGCGTTCTTTTGAACGGATCTTCACCGAAAACAGAACAGGATCCTTTCCAGGGTTTTTGCAATCCGGAAATAATTTTCAGGAGAGTGGTCTTTCCCACTCCGTTTTCTCCCAACAGTCCATAAATTTTTCCGGCTTCCAGCTTCATGGAGATATCGTTCAACACTTCTTTTTTACCATACTTGAACGAGAGATCGTTAATTGTAATCATATCTGTTTGGTTTTTATAATTCATTCGATTGTTAAATAATATTCTCACTTAATTGTTTAGTGTATTAGTGAAGTAGGACACTGCAAAGGTAATGCTTATTTTTATATCTCCAAATCTTTTTTGAAAATTTAATGGTTTTGTAATATGGACTGACAAAACTGCACAATTATAATTATCTTAATATTTGACAAAAAAACTATAAGTCTAATAGAAGAAATTATATTATGAGTATATTTGCAGAGGACACCAATTGAATAAAAACCAAATTGAAAACGACACATAAAATAATAACAGGAGATAGCCGACAGATGAATCTTATTCCTGATAAGTCGGTTCATTTAGTAATAACGTCGCCACCTTATTGGCAGCTAAAGGACTATGGAACAGAGGATCAGATAGGTTATCACGAAGATTATGAAACCTACATTAATAACCTTAATCTTGTTTGGAAGGAATGCTATCGCGTGCTCGATAATGGTTGTAGGCTATGTGTAAATATTGGAGATCAATTTGCAAGAGCTGTTTATTATGGACGATATAAAGTAATCCCTATCAGGACTGAAATAATCAAATTTTGTGAAAGTATCGGGTTTGATTATATGGGAGCTATTATCTGGCAAAAGCAGACTACTACTAATACAACAGGTGGGGCATCTTTAATGGGAAGTTTTCCAACACCACGAAACGGTATTCTCTCTATTGACTACGAGTTTATTTTAATTTTCAAGAAGCTTGGAACTTCAAAATCAAAGGTAAGTAAAGAAATAAAAGAGCAATCCAACATGACCACTGAAGAATGGAAGGAATACTTCTCAGGTCATTGGAATTTTGCAGGTGCCAGACAAGATGGACATATAGCTATGTTTCCCGAGGAACTACCGAAAAGGCTAATCAAAATGTTCGCCTTTAAGGGTGAAACAGTGCTTGACCCGTTTCTGGGAAGTGGGACTACTTCGTTGGCTGCACGTAATTTAGGGCGCAACTCAGTCGGATATGAAATAAATCCTGACTTTATCGATATTATAAAAGAAAAACTTAATGTCAATCAACTTGATATTTCAGGGACAAGCTATCAATTTCTAAAAGATGAAATTAATATAGACCCTGAAATGGAGTTTGAGAACTTGCCTTATCGTTTTGTTGACTTCCAAAATCTCGACAAGAAAATTGACCCTAAGAAAATGCAATTTGGCTCTAAAATCGATAGCAACAGCGGACAACGAGAGGAATATTATACGGTTAAAGAGGTCATAAGTCCCGAATTGGTCAAACTCAACAATGACCTTATTGTCAGACTTATAGGTGTTAAAGAAAAGAAAAGCACCAATGGTTCAGCTAAACAGTACTTGATAGACAAGACAAAGGGGCAAAAAGTATTCCTGAAATATGACGAACAGAAATTTGATGAAAACAACTATTTAATGTGTTATCTTTATTTGAAAAACAAAACCTTTTTAAATGCACATTTGATAAAAGAAGGCCTAGCTGACATAGACGCATCAATTAATTTCAAATACAAAGATAAGTTCTCGAAATTAACATAATATGGCAAAAGAATGGATTTTAAATAGTGCTATGAATCGCTTCCAGCTGAACTTCAAAAGAAATGTTGGAGCCACATCTGAAAGCATTAGGCAGTGTTCACCCAAAACAGTGGAGGAATGGGAGAACTATTATTTCGCAAATGTGCGTTCAAAAGAGCACATTATAGAACTTGGTAAAAAACTTTACATTAAAATAACGGAAGTTATTTCATCTGAAGTAGAAGCAATCACAGAGCAAGACTGCATCGATTATATGCTTCAACTTGTCATTAATAGAACTTTTGACGGATATTGGACAGAGATTAAAACAATCTATGGGCAACTTGAGCATGAGCTTGGCTACAAAATCGAGCCTGCACCTGACAAGTGGGACAGACTTTTTAATGTTGACTTTTTTATCAGAATTAAAGAAAGCTATATAGGATTACAGATAAAACCGGTTAATCAGGGCATTCAACTCTCTCAAATATTCAAAGAGAAAAATTTACAGCAAAAATCTCATGAAAAATTTGAAAGCGAGTTTGGGGGCAAAGTGTTTTACATTTACTCATCCAAATCGAACGGAAAAAAGGTAATTATGAATCCTGAAGTAATCGAAGAAATCCGTAGCGAAATAAGTAGATTGGAAAATTTTTATTCAAACCGATAACTCACTCCACCGGTTAACCAGAATCCGGGTTGTGGAATGTTGCCGAAATCCACGTGAGTTGTATTGAGCATATTGTTGAGATTAACGAAAATATCAAGCTTCCCTATCGCATAATTTGCTTTCAAATCCAACAACACAAAGGGTTCGTAAGATGTTACTATTTCCTTTGCTTTTTCAGTAGCCGTGGCTGGAATATACTTCAGATAATTTCCTGCGCGTTCCTGATAACGCACATTCCACGAAAATATGAGATTTTTAATAATACGATGCTCTACGCCGAGGGTAAATTTATGCCTAAGATAGTTGGAAACATAGGCTGATAGGGGGTTATCCTGACTCTCGTTGTCACTTTTTTGCGAGATATATTGATAACCAAACCGCAACTGTTCAAATGGCTGCCTCTCTCCCAGCCAACAGGAAACATTTATACTTGCATCTACACTGGCGCCGTAAGTGCTCAATGCCGAACGGTTCTCAGCGTGATAGAGAGAATCGATGGTATTAAAAATCCAATCGATCATATTGTCACCTTTTGTATAAAATGCGTTCAGATTGGCAGCTACCACAGGTCTGCTGTAACGCATTCCCACTTCTACCGATTGAGTATATTCGGGGGCGAGTCCTCCGAAACCACGGTGTTTCCCAGCTTTATAATATAAATCGGTGAAGGTGGGCATTCTGGTTGCCTTACTCCACGAAGTGTAAAGAGTGACGGAATTGGTCGGTCGATAGGACAGATTGACTGCGGGATAGAAACCTCCTGCTTTCAAGGTATCTGCAAGAGCAGTATTGTAGTTGTAAAGTGCGCCGAGTGAAAGAGTCAGCTTATCTATTACAAAATTATGTTCTGCAAAAAAACTTAGATCGGAGCGATTATCCCACAAAGTGTAATTATCTCTCGGTTGGCGCATCGGTTTACCCAAATTGCTGCTCAAAACACCTTCATTTCTAAATTCTCCCCCGAAACGGGTTATGCCAAGCCTCGAGATATATTGGATATTGAGGTTAACGCCATAAACATCGGTTCGGTGATAGTTTGGGGTCTTGTACCACGACGGAATTTCAGGTGTACCCGGCCTGAAGAGATGAAATTCATCATAGTGTCTGCTCCAGTAGAGCTGCGGAATGAACTTGATTTTTCCGTTTGTTTCTCCTTTTATAGAAAAAAACAATCCCTGAGTGTCATCATACTGATTGGGAAAAGCAGCAGCATAAAAGGTATTGGCACCATATTTTTTATCATTCACACCGGCCTGAATGTCGATATGGGATCCTTCGACATTGAAACTGCTTTGCCAAAGGAAATTCATAATCTTATAATCGCTGTTGGCGATATAGCCGTCTGATCTCTTGTACCCAGCTGAGAGGGTATGCACCGACTCTTTTGCTTTGTACGCACCGCGCACCTCACCACTGAAAAGGGCATGCATTCCTCCCTCCAGCTTTGCAAACGCATTGGTTTGAGTATCCTTTTTAGTAATAATGTTAATACCTCCAGAAAAGGCACTCACTCCAAAAATAAGGGATGAGGGTCCCCGGACTATTTCGATACGTTCAATATCGGAGAGATTGAGAGGGATGTCAAGGCTAAAGTGTCCGGTTTGCGGATTGGTGAGGTTGACTCCATTCAGAAGGATTGCAGTCTGGTCGAATGAGCCGCCGCGAAGCGTTATATCTGCCTGCACCCCGTGCGGCCCGCGCTGAAGCACATCAACTCCTGAGTGATAGTTGAGCAGATCTTCGATGCTTTTAACAGGCGAGCGCTCGATCTGCTTGGGTAGAATAATATTTACCATTTTTGCCGAAAGTTTCAAGGGCAATGAGGCTTTGTAAGCTGTAATTACAATTTCATCCAGCTGTTCGGGAATTGTGTCAGTTTGGAGTTCGATTTCTACTTTCTCCGTTTGTTGTTCGATATCAACTATTTCTGCTTGCATATCGATGGCGACTTTTTCCGTGGAATTTACAGGCGCCGCCCGAAGACCTATCAGGGTGCAACACGAAATTACACCCAACGCAATGGCTTTGTAAAGGCAATTGACAAGTTTATACGATTTCACACGCAATCGCTCGGATCGAAAGAATCTTAGACTACAAGTTTGTCTTTTCGCGTTCACTTGACTATTCGGTTAAGAAAATGAAAAGGCGAAAATAGCACTTTTAAACCGAAAACTGAAAAGAAGTGGGCACTTTACCGGCAATAGGGATTTGTGTAAAAAGGCAGGGGTGTTTTGGTTACAGATTCAACACAAACACCGTTTTTCCGGGAACGGAGTGGGCGTCAATGGTGCCGCCGTGGTTTTTCATAATCTGGCGGGAGAGGCTCAGACCGATACCTGAACCGTTTTCCTTAGTCGTAAAGAAAGGAATATATATTTGTTCAATAATATCGGCAGGAATGCCTTCACCATTATCCTGAACGGAGATTTGTGTGTGTCCATCCTCTTTTGCCCGGGCTGAAATCTCAATCTGAGGCTCTTGCACCTTCTCTACCGCCTGCATCGCATTTTTAATCAAATTGATAAAGACTTGAGACAATTGCGCTTCATCAGCCTCAACGCTCAAATCCTCGGGATGAATATTTATCGAAAAATTGATTCTGCTGAAGTTTTCTTCATGCGATAACAGCATCAGGAGGTGGTCTATGAAGGTTTTTAGCGAAATAGTCTGCAATATAGGTTTGGAAAGTTTGGTCAGTTTGCGATAGGATTCCACGAACCTTATCAATCCGTTGCCCCTTTCGTTGATCAATTCCAATCCTTTGATTGTGTTAGATATAGTCTTTTCATTCACATTTGCAGGTGAGTCGTCCGAGAAAGCATAATAGCGCAATAATGTCTCACTTAACGAGGTTATGGGAGTAATGGAGTTCATTATTTCGTGCGTCAGCACTCTAATGAGTTTCATCCAAGAGTCGAACTCTTTTGCGTCCAACTCGTGGCTGATGTCGTGTACTGAGATTATGCGTAAGTTTTCCCCATGACTGGGAAAAGAAGTGGCCCTTAGGGAGAGTTGGGTGATATTGTTTTTATAGGTGAGTTTTAGGAATTGATGCGTTTCGCCGTTGATCAAATGATGAAATGTATTGAAGAGATTAGCGTCAATGCGTTTTAGTTGCTCAATATGGTAAAATGTCGGGTAATTCAAGAGGTTTTTCGCTGCGGAATTGGCTTGCAGCACATTCCCTTTTTCATTTATAACCACAATTCCCGTGGCAACCTGTTCCAGCATCAGACTATAATATTGCTCCTGCTCCCTATTTCTGAATTTTGCCTCCTGAATCAATTTATTGATACGATTCAAGCTCTTATTCATCTCATCGTTAGCCTTATGGAGTGTGTTTTCTGGGAAATGTAGGGTTGAATCTTCATTTTCTACGGCATTGAAAAAATAGGCGATTTTTTCGGGTGCGACGTTATATAGTTTAATAATCCTGTAAACAACTACAGCTATAGCAAACAGCGATATTATGAGATACATATTTGACGTAGAGCTTAACAATATCCACATCGAGAGCGCCGAAAAGACAATTAGCAATAGAATATTTGCTATAAAACGGATAAATGTATTCCTGAACATCTTACAAGTTGTATTTTTTAAGTTTATTGTAAAGTGTTTGACGGGTAATGCCCAATTGAGCAGCTACCGCGCTTAGGTTGCCTTCTTGAAGTTTCAGGCTTTTTTCTATCATGGCCTTTTCCATCTCCTCCAAAGTGCCGAACATCTTTTCGGAGTCTTTATATTTTTTATCAAAAAAGAAATCATCGGCGTTAAGGATATTGCTGTCGTTTAAAATGACCGCTTTCTCGATAGTATGTTGCAACTCGCGCACATTGCCCGGCCAGGTGTACCTGCTCATTTTTTCCTTCGCATCGGCACTAATTATCAGATTCTCTTTTTTGTATTTATTGCGATAAAGATTCAGGAAAAAATCGGCGAGTAGCGGAATATCCGAAACTCGTTCGCGCAAAGGCGGGATTTCGATTTGAATGGTATTAATTCGATAGAGTAAATCTTCGCGAAATTGTCCGGTTTTAACCAATTCCGGTAAATTGGCATTTGTGGCGCAAACCAGACGGATGTCGATAGGGATTTTTTTATTGGAACCCACCCGCACTATCTCTCTGTTTTGTAATGCCGACAACAATTTCGCTTGCAACGGAAGCGAGAGATTGGCTATTTCATCCAGAAAAAGAGTACTCCCTTTTGCTATTTCAAATTTCCCCGCGCGATCCTCTTTAGCGTCTGTAAAAGAGCCCTTCACATGCCCGAAAAGCTCACTTTCAAAGAGAGTTTCAGAAAGCGAACCCATATCTACACTGACCATCAACTCATTTTTGCGAAGCGACTGTCTATGCAACTCTTTTGCAATTACCTCCTTCCCTGTACCATTTTCTCCGGTAATCAGCACGTTGGCATCGGTTTTGGCCACTTTTCTAACAATTTCCAGAACTTCCTTAAATTTGGGCGATTCACCTATAATAGATGATTGTCTGCTGACTGCCGATATGATACTTTGCTCTTTTTCTTTAAGAGATTTGATCTCTTTTTTCGAGTTTCGCAGTTGAATAGCTGCACTGATAGTTGCCAGTAGTTTGCTGTTTTCCCAAGGTTTCAAAACAAAGTCCACCGCACCCTCTTTTACCGCTTTAACGGCCAACTCCACATCTCCGTAAGCCGTAATCATAATTACGGAAATATTGGAATCAAATTCCAGGATGCGTTTCAACCAATACAACCCCTCATTTCCTGTATTTATTCCGGCAGAAAAGTTCATATCCAGCAGCACTATGTCAAAATGAGATCTTAGCAGGGTGGGAATCCGATTGGGGGTAATTGAGGTAACTATCTCTTTACAAAGAGGTTGCAGCAATAATTCAAGAGCACTCAATACACTTTCATTATCGTCAACAACGAGAATTCGGCTGTTTTTCATTTGAGGAAGAATTTATACCATAGAGTTATTGCGAAAGTAGTATATCCTTTTTAATTGTCAAAAATTAAGACACCCAACTGTCTAATATTTTTACACTTCGACTTTTCCCTAAAATACAAACGGCTGATTTTTAAACAATTACAATTACGGCATTGTAGTTGCTTTTTTAGGCATGAAGTATATTGTCTCGTACTGATTTAAAACTTTTAATACGAAAAAAACAAAACAAACATTTATAAACGATTATGATACGCACAGAAAAATTAACAAAGGTGTTTCGCACCGAAGATGTAGAAACAACGGCATTGCTTGACGTCGATATTCATGTAAAAGAAGGAGAATTTGTGGCTGTTATGGGACCCTCCGGATGCGGAAAATCAACACTATTAAATATTCTCGGATTGCTCGATAATCCTACAGGCGGGAAATATTTCTTCAACGACGAAGAGGTAGGACACTATAAAGAGAGCCAGCGCACACATTTGCGAAGAGAAAATATAGGATTCGTATTTCAAAGCTTCAATCTAATTGATGAGTTGAATGTCTTTGAAAATGTAGAACTGCCCCTGACTTACTTAAAAATTCCTTCAGCGAAACGTAAAGCAATAGTAAGAGAGGTGCTCAGACGTATGAATATCGGACATCGCGAAAAACATTTTCCTCAACAGCTTTCAGGTGGACAGCAGCAGCGCGTGGCTATCGCCAGAGCCGTGGTTGCAAACCCCAAACTTATCCTCGCAGACGAGCCTACCGGTAACCTCGACTCGAAAAACGGACGCGAAGTGATGGACCTGCTGAGCGAACTCAACCGCGAAGGCACCACTATTATTATGGTGACGCACTCTCAGCATGACGCGGGCTTTGCCCACAGGATAATTCATCTATTCGACGGAAAAGTAGTGGAGGAGTTATGATTCATTTAAAACAGGCGTTTAGGAGTTTGCAGAAGAATAAACTCTTTTCGGCTTTCAATATAATTGGATTTGCAATCGGATTTACCGTTTGTATAATAATCGCGCTCTATGTCTATCGTGAGAGCAGTGTGAACTCGTTTTTCCCAAGTGCGGATAGAACCTTCAGGTTGAGGGACTCCACGAAAAACGAAGTGTTATTTGATCATGCCATCCTGCCTGCCCTAAAAGACCAATTCCCTGAGATAGAGGAGATAGCGCCACTGGTTTATTTGTCGGGCGAGACTATGGACATCAACATTAAAGTGGGAGACAGATATACGGTCGCTCACGAGATGATTAGCACCAACAACGATTTTTTCGCTCTTGCCGGCATCGATATTCTTTTCTCTTCGACAGAGAGGCCGTTTGCACAGAAAAATTCGGCTATACTCTCCAAATCGGCTGCCGAGAAAGTTTTTGGGCATTACAACATAGTTGGCGAACCTGTCAGCTTTTTCGGAATTGATTTTATTGTGAGTGCAATTGCCGAAGATATTCCCTCTACCGCTACTTTTGGAGCTGACATCTACCTAAATGATGCCTATACGGAGATCGGTTTTGTGCAAAATTGCACTAACAATGATTGTTATCTGATAAGGGAAATCTATTTGAGAGTAAAAGAAGGAACTGATATAGAGGCATTTACTCAAAAGTTGAACGACCATTTTCCGGAAAACCGGACCAAGATAAAGAGCGTAATGTTGCAACCTGTGAAGGAAATCTATTTTTCAGAACCAAGCGAAATGGCCACCCATAAGGCAGGAAACAAAAAAATGGTCTGGATATTCATTACCATAGCCTTGCTCACACTCTTTATGTCGCTCTTCAACTATATAAACTATACCATTTCTAAGCAATTACAAACGCTTAAACAGATGGGTATCCGTATGGCGACCGGAGCAGGAAAGGGTCAGATATTCCGTTATTATCTGGTGGAAGTGGGTCTATCGATATTTATCTCCTTAATACTCGCCATTCTTTTTACAACTTTAGCGCTACCCTTGGCAGAAAAGCTGTTTCAGGTTGAACTCAATATTATGTGGTTGCTAAAACCCTCAATGCTCACAATTGCAGTTGTCAGTTTGGTGCTTATTATTTTATTGGCAGCTTGGTTCCCTGTAAGTCTCATTTGGAAGTCAAACATCACCTCTCTGTTGGGCAAATCGCAAAAGCGATTTAAGGCAAGTTCATTATCCAAAATAATGACGGTGGCACAGCTGGCTATTTCTATAGTTTTATTATCGAGTCTATTATTGATAAGCAAGCAGTTAGACTACGTAAAAACTGCAAATTATGGCTTCAACACCGAGCAATTATTGCGCATTACGCTGCCCAATGATTATAGCAACCTTAATGCTTCCGTAATTAAAGAAGCATTTTCCAAACTGCCTTTTATTACCGATTTATCGCTCACTTCACATTCTCCCGGAATGGGATGGTCACGTAGCGGGACTAAAGGTGCTGATGATAATGAAGTGCTGATCAATACAATGCGTGTGGATGCCGATTTTCTCGGAACTTTTCAGATAGAGCTTTTGCAAGGCAGAAACGGAACGGAAGGGGATATAGGTAGTGCTATGCTTATTACGGAAACCACGCTTAAAGAGCTGGGATGGGATAATATCGAGGGACGTAAACTCTGGGATAGAGATGTAATCGGAGTGGTAAATGAGTTCCAGTATAATTCTATGCATAGCTTGATCGGTCCTGTAGCTTTCCTCTATTCCGACTCTTATTATAGCGCGCTGAATGTGCGTCTCTTACCCGGGAAATTCGGCGAACAGCTCGCTCAAATGGAGAAAACATGGAAAGAGATAGGGATTGAAGAGCCACTGGATTTTCAATTCTACAACGAATATTACAACCAACTTTACAACAAAGAGGAGCTCGCCGCAAAAGCACTCAGCCTCTTCTCAATTGTAGCCTTTATAATTACTTGTCTTGGAATGTTGGCACAGATAATACAAATAACTGAGCGACGGGTAAAAGAAATCGGTATCCGTAAGATACACGGAGCAAGCATTTTAGAAGTGGTAAATATGCTTAATAAAAGTTTTTTCATTGTAGTTTTGATTTCGATGGTTATAGCCACACCCGTCGCTTATTATGCTATGTTGCGATGGCTTCAAGGATTTGCATACAGGACAGAATTAAGCTGGTGGATCTTCGCTCTGGCCGGACTTATCGCCTTGATGGCCACCCTGTTAACCGTCAGCTGGCAAAGCTGGAGAGCAGCGAGTCGCAATCCGGTGGAAGCTTTACGCTATGAGTAATTTTAAATAAGTAAAAATGAATACGCTGAAAGTCATATACAAGAATCTGAAGGGGTCGAGGGTATCTACGATTTTCAATTTCATAGGGTTGATTACGGCATTTAGTGCTTTTATACTAATTATGCAGTATGTATGGACGGAATATAACTTCGACAGCTATCACGAAGATGCAGAGAATATCTATAGGTTCGAAATCAAAGCACCCGACAAAGAGAAAAACTCCGTTTACATGTCAGGACCGACCAAAGACGTGATTGCTGAGCAGCTGCCGGAAGTTGTAGCTACAACCACATACATGCCGTGGGGAAAATGGAATGAAATTATTTTCGAGTGGGAAGTCGATGGAACAAAGCAAAGGAGCTATGAAGATTACGCTATCGCAGATAAGGATTTGACAGAGGTGTTTACCTTTGACTTCATCCATTCAAATAGCACCAAACCGCTTTCAGAGCCCAATACGGCGATTGTTTCAGAGGCTTTTGCAGAAAAGCTTTGGGGAACACATGATGTAGTAGGCAAAACATTCAAAACCGGCGACGAAGAGTATTCGGTGACGGCAGTTTTCCGCACTCCGCCCAAAAACTCACTCTTCAATGAGCCCGTTATCCTCTCCTTCCCTACAACCGGCTGGATTGCTGACTCTTACAAAACATGGGGAATAGTCAATTTCCCCGAATTTGTCAAAGTGAAGTCCGGAACAATAGCATCGGAGTTTCAAGCACGCATCAACGAAATAGATATTTTAAAAGAAAAATATCATTTCTACAATAAAGGCAACGAAAGATTCACAATCATCGCACGTCCGCTGACGGATCTTCGTTTCGCCAAAAACGTGGCTGAAAACCCCTTATTCAACACAAACAACAAATCTTCCGTGGATACACTCTTCGCGGTGGGTCTATTCATTCTGATTATCGCTCTTCTGAATTATATCAATTTTGCCACCGCAACGCTACCTAAACGCATGAAAAATATCGGAGTTACTCGTATTTTAGGTAATGACCGCAGGAGGATTTTTGTGACAACCATTTTGGAAAGCGTCTTGGTTTCAGCTCTCTCCTTTTTGGTTGCGCTGATAATTGCCAACTCTATAAATAATCAATTTGGAATAAAATTCTTCGAATATTCATTGGATTTTAAAGCATCTGTATTGGTACTGCTCATAATGTTTGCTGTCGCAATTATAATCGGTATTGTCGGAGCGTTGTTTCCCGCCTACAGCAGCATCAAAGTTGCTCCTATGGATGCCGTTAAAAAACGCCACTCCATTGCTCGTCAGACTTCACGCGGTTGGCTTACGGTAGTGCAATTTACGGCAACTATACTGCTAATCGCGATGTCGGTGCTGACCGTCAAGCAGGTGGAGTATATGAAAAAGACATCGTTAGGGTTCGATAAGGAGGATGTAATGGTTATCTATCCTACCGTTGATTTATTAAGCAATTTAGAAACGTTTAAATCCGAATTGATGCAAAATCCAATGGTGGAAAGTGTTTCTTTGTCGAGCGGTGTCCCGGGAATCCCGTCAAATATGGAGGGTTTTGGTTTTAATGATGAAACCATCCAAACCTGGCTCTGGTATGTGGATAGCGAATATATGGATATGATGAATTTCAACTTGTTGGAAGGACGGGGTTTTCTGAAAGATAGTGAAGCTGAGATTGCCAGCATAATCATAAATGAGGCTGCCAAAAAGGAATTCGGGTTGGAACTCGGCTCAACTCTTATGAAATACGACGACGAAGGCAACCCGATGCCCTTTCATGTGGTAGGAGTAGTTGAAGATTTCAATTTCTCTTCGCTCCGCGAAAATGTTGACCCCTTCGTATTCAGATATCACCCTGGCACCTTTGTCCTCATGTCATGGGTAAATGTGAAACTTTCCGGAGAGAACACCAGGGCTGCTGTCGATTACATCGCTCAGGTGTATGATAAAATAAGTCCTGATGAGCCTATGAGACACTATTTCCTCGATGATAAACTCAATCTGCTGTATGCTAAAGAAGATCGTCAGGTGGGTATGATCTCGCTCTTCAGCATGTTGTCGCTTATCATATCAGTTTTAGGAATTCTGGGACTTTCCATTTTTACATCCCAATATAGAACTAAGGAAATCGGTATCCGAAAAATTAACGGCGCCACAGTAGGCGAAATATTGGCATTGCTTAACAAGAGTTTTGTAAAATGGATTGTGATCGCTTTTATTGTCGCAACTCCGTTGGCCTACCTCGCCATGAATAAATGGCTCGAAAACTTCGCCTACAAAACCGCCCTAAGCTGGTGGATATTCGCCCTGGCCGGCCTAATCGCCCTTCTAGTGGCACTCCTCACCGTCAGCTGGCAAAGCTGGCGCGCCGCGAGCCGCAATCCGGTAGAGGCCTTGCGCTATGAGTAAAAACACAACAATTATGATCACACTAAAACATATCAGTAAATATTACGATTCGAAGTTTCAGCGCACTTTTGTGCTGAGAAACATTAACCTTGAGGTAAAAGAGGGGGAATTTCTTACCATTATGGGCCCTAGCGGTTCCGGTAAATCCACTCTACTTAACATAATCGGGATGCTGGATTATCCTTCCGAAGGTGAGTATTGGCTCTACGACACCGACGTGGTGCAACTAAACGAAAAAAGCAGGGGAAAATATCACCGTGATTTTATCGGATTCATCTTCCAGGCCTATCATCTTATCGAAGAGATGACAGTCTATGAAAACATTGAAACTCCACTCATTTACAAAGGTGTTAAACAGAAAGAACGTCAGGCAATGGTTGCCGACTTGCTCGACCGATTCGGCATTGTAGCCAAACAGGACCTCTTCCCTCAACAGTTATCGGGCGGACAACAGCAATTGGTAGGAATTGCCCGAGCCATCGTAGGCAAACCCCAGTTGCTTCTGGCAGACGAACCCACAGGGAACCTTCACAGCAAACAGGGCATAATGATCATGGAAACCCTCAAAGAACTGCACAAAGAAGGTATGACTATCATCCAGGTAACCCATAACGACAAATTTGCCACCTACGGCGACCGCATCATCCAACTGGAAGATGGAATGATACAGTAAAATCGTCGAATACTTAAACCATTTTGTCAAGTAAACTGAGCAAAATACTTGACAATTTTAAGACTCCTACTGGCAAAACGGTCGCACTATGCGACCAAACTTTCAGTAGAAACGGATCTTTTTTCACTTTTCGGCAATTTGGCGCGAATTTGTTCGATAATTTGGCGGTAAATCGTTCGACAGTTTTGCATTTCTGATAAAAAAATCGCACCTCGAACCTCTCACCAAAAAAGCCGACCAAAAAATTAGCCGGCTTTTTTGTCAGTAGCGAGACCGAGAATTGAACTCGGGACCTCATGATTATGAATCATGCGCTCTAACCATCTGAGCTATCTCGCCATTGGGAGTGCAAAAGTACGCAAAAAAACGAAATAGCCAAAAAAAAGTGTAATCTACGCTACTTAAGCTCCAGCTTAAACACCGGATGAGTATTCTCGTAGTGGTACATATTGAGCACAGTAATATCAACGGAAGTGATGTCTGAGGTGCGTGTCAAAGTACAGGATGTGAAAGGAAGCAAAATATAATCCGTGCTTCCGATTCTAAAGCGGAATATCAAAGAAGAGTTATTGCGCAACTGCCAGTTGGTGTTTTTTCCTACAACGGAAAGCTTTTCAGTCGAAACACAAGCATCAAAAAGCCCTTCGAGCAGATCAAACATACCAATTAAATAACCATGGTAAGAACCGATAGTGCGTCTCGCATCAAGTGCTTCACGTACTGCCTCAAGACTCTTATCCTTCGCAAGCACTAGCGTCATTGGCCTGTAGCGCACATCTTCCGCTCCCTTGCGATCGTACTTGAAATAAACTGGAACCGGATCGTGGGCATCGGAATTGGCAAAAAGCGTAATGTTCAGATCTTTGCACCAGGAAATTGCGCGCGGATAGAACTCAAATCCGTTGACCGCCTCGACACCATCTATCAGACCCTCTTCCAATAATTCTTTCTGGAATGGTGAAAAAACGCATGTATCCATTCTCCAGCCAGGGTGGTTGAAGAAAATGAATGCTCCCTGTCTGCGTGCTTCACGCAAAGCCTCCTTGGGATCCTCAAGATTCATCAGCTCGGCATCTTTAATGAAAAGTGCGTTGAAGTGGCCGATAACACCCTGTTCGCGTGTCACCTCAGTTGCCGGAACGAGTAAAATTCCCAGTTTCTCAGCCTCTGGAGCAGCAATTTTCATGGAAGCGTTGCGATCGGCATTCATATATTGGCTATGGGGCCTGTATTCGATGTGATCGGAAATGGCAAGGATGTCAAGTCCGTCACGCCAGGCCTCCTGAATCCTGTAAGTGGGCCATACGACACCGTCCGAAAAGACAGTGTGTATGTGAAAGTCACCTTTAAGCACCTTGTACCCTGCAAAATCGGGGATAACAACCTCATTGCGTACATGGTTTGACTTGTCGGGAATAAACTGTTTGTTGGGATTGGTGTTCTCTATGCGTTGCGCGTCTGCGACAATAGAGAATAAGGCTGCATAGGTAAAGCATACCAGCATTACTGATAATAAACGTTTCATAATATGTAAAAAAAGGAATTGGGTTAAAGAAGTTGACCTACTAGGATTCGAACCTAGACTAGCAGGACCAGAATCTGCTGTGCTACCATTACACAATAGGTCAATGTTAGGGAGTGCAAATATAGAGATAATTCTCAATTGAACAATAAAATTGTGGCAAAAGTGGCAATTCCTTCCTCGCGGCCGATAGACCCGAGCTTTTCAGTAGTGGTCGCCTTGACCGATACGCGTTCTAAATCCAAATCCAGCACAGAGGCCAACATTTTCCTCATTTCAAGGATATAAGGGGCTACTTTCGGTTTCTGAAGCATCAGAGTTATGTCGATATTGCCTATACGCCAACCTCGTTCCGTGATCATTTCAAGAACACTTTTAAGCAGTATGCGACTATCTATACCTTTGTACTCATCTGAGGTGTCGGGGAAATATTTTCCTATATCGCCGAGCGCCAGAGCACCCAGAAGCGCATCACAGAGAGCGTGGATTGCCACATCTCCGTCCGAATGGGCCACACATCCCTTTTCCGAAGGAATGGTCACCCCACAGAGTCTCAGTGGTAATCCCGAAGCCAACTTGTGTATATCAAATCCATTGCCTATGCGAATATCCATAGAAACCTCCTATTTTTCCACAAAAATAAAAAATATGTTAACTTTGTCCTAAATATTCAATTGACAATTTTGTGACAATTATGGGATTTTTCAACCTCAGCTTTTTTAAGACACCCTCGCACCGGGTTTTCAACTACACTCCACGCTATTACGATGAGCGCAAGGAGCGTATTGCAGAAATTTATAAAAAGTATGGCAAGAACCCCGACGGCACTCCCATTGATCCTTCGCAAGAGGTAACAGAGGGACAAGGTGCTAAATCAACCAAAGAATATGTGCCAGGAGAAAGCATCCGTGGCGCATTCCGCAAAGGCATGGAGCAACATCGCCGCCAGGCCGAAAACAAGAAGGTAAAAAAATTAATTACTCTGGTAACCTTCGTAGCTCTTCTGGTGGCTATCTACTATATAGCCATCGGCGTTGGCCAACTTTTTAAATAATATGCTGAAGCTATTACCCGCCAACATATCCAATCTTATAGCAGCAGGGGAAGTTGTCGGTCGCCCCGCTTCTGTGGTCAAAGAGCTAATGGAAAACGCTATTGACGCCGGAGCAAATACGATTCAATTGATAGTAACCGATGCGGGCAGGACGCTCATTCAAGTGATCGACAATGGCTACGGTATGAGCCCCGCAGATGCTGAACTCTGCTTTGAGCGCCACGCAACCTCCAAGATAGATAGTGCTGAAGACCTTGAGTACATCTCCACATATGGATTCAGGGGTGAAGCACTTGCATCTATCTCTGCGGTTGCGCATGTGACCCTCAAGACACGTCAGGCCGATAGTGAAGTGGGATGGCAGGTAGAGGTAAGCGAATCACGCATCATTTCAAGTCACGAAGCCTCTTCTCCTATCGGATCAAACTTCGAGGTACGCAACCTCTTTTACAATGTGCCAGCCAGGCGCAAATTTATCAAATCCGACAATACCGAACTGCGGCATATTATCCAGGAATTCATAAGAGTAGCAGTCATAAGGCCGGAGCTCAGATTTAAGATGCTCTCCAACGGCAAGGTGCTATACGATCTACGGCCTGCTGACAATACCAAACAGCGCATCCACGATCTATTTGGCCGTGAGTTGATCAACTCCCTGGTGGAAATTGACACCAAGACATCAGTGGTCAATATCAGCGGTCACATCGGCAAGCCCGAATGTGCCCGTAAGACGCCAGGAAACCAATATTTCTTTATCAACGGACGTTATTTCCGCTCACCTTACCTCCACAAGGCAGTAATGAAGGCTTACGAGCAGCTCATACCCGACGATATCCTACCCATATATTTCATATTTCTCGAAACTCCCCTGGATAGAGTGGATGTCAATATCCACCCCACAAAGAGCGAAGTCAAGTTTGAGGATGAACAGATGATATTCGAGATAGTGATGGCTTCGGTCAGAGAATCTCTCGGCAAAAACTCCTTTGTCCCGAGTATAGATTTTGACACCGAAGGGGTTCCTGATATTCCCAACATGCCCGGACGAGGCGCACTGGAGCACGGCAGGGAACATATTAGAATACCTAGGATAGACTATGACCCGTTATTCAATCCCTTCAACATAGGAAAGGGCAAGGATTTTTCGACCGTACCTTCTCGAATTCGTCCGGTTGGAGAAGAAGAGGAGGAGCGGATGCTGTTTGAGGAGAAAGATATATCGAGCGCAGCCATATTAAGAGCCGGAAGCAATTACATTCTTTCACAGTACGGCGAGGTGATCCTGCTGGTACACATCTCAAGAGCCAGGGAGCGCATATGGTATGAACGTTATCTGAGTATGCTCTCGGATGAGAGGCCCCTGACCCAGCAGACACTTTTCCCAAGGAGCATCGACCTCCAGAGCGAGGATTATCTCACCCTTACCGAGCATCTGGAAGAGCTCTCGAAGATAGGATTTGATATCCGGGATTTCGGAAACAATTCGGTTGCTGTTTATGGTGTTCCACAAGGATATTCGGTGGAGGAGGGAGATACTACTGCATTAATCGATTCACTGATCGCTTCGCTAAAAGAGCAGACATTTTCTGCCGATTTTGCAGAATACGGTGAGGCTCTCGCCCGAAAATTAGCCATTTCGGCAGCCAGAAGTCATACCGGCACCCTGTCAGATACTCAGGCACAGATATTGGTGGATGAATTGTTCGACTGCAAGGAGCCCGGACTTACGCCGGACGGGCGTAAGTGCATGTCTGTTATTACTGTTAAAGATCTGGAGAAATATTTATGAATCAAGGATACAGCCGCCCCGGCTTTTGGGGAATGATGTCACCGGTTATCAAAAATCTGATCATCATCAATACCGTAATGCTCATAGCAACCTGGATTATCGGTGAGTCAATGTATGAAAAGCTTGCGCTTTTTCCATTTGAGTCCCCATTTTTCAAGCCCTACCAGTTAATCACACATATGTTCATGCATGGTGATTTCTGGCATTTGTTTTTCAATATGTACACCCTGATGATCTTTGGTACGGTGCTGGAGAGGATTTGGGGCAGCAAAAAATTTCTGCTATTCTACTTTGTGACCGGAATCGGAGCTGCATTGTGCCATAGTCTCGTGCTGCATCTGCAGTACGATGCCCTTATGGAGGCAGGAAAGATAGCTTCAGCCACCGCAGTACTCGGAACTCCCACTGTAGGTGCTTCCGGGGCCATTTACGGAGTGCTGTTGGGCTATGGAATGCTCTTCCCCGACAATCGTCTGCAATTGATATTTCCGCCTGTTGCAATGAAAGCCAAGTGGTTTGTGATTATATTCGGAGCGATCGAACTCATCACCGGTCTCACAGGTATGGGCGGCAACATCGCCCATTTCGCCCACCTGGGCGGAATGCTTTTCGGCCTGATAATGATTCTCATCTGGAAGAAACAAAACCGGCTGTACCATTAGAATTCTCTAAATCCGGAAACTATGAAAAAGAAGAAACAACGCAGATTTGGCCTGGGGAGTTTTATCTCGGTCACCGTGCTGCTTATCTCAGCAGCCGTGTTGTTAATATCCTATGTTTCCATATTTATCAGCCCTTCGAAATTCTGGCCTCCCCTCTTTTTTGGCCTCTACTATATTCCAATAGCATTTTGGAACCTCTTTCTATTGATTATAGCCATTATCCGCAGGAGAAAACGCTTGCTGATACCTTTGGTCGCCCTGCTGCCGTCACTCTTCTTTTTCGATATGTTTGTTAAAGTAGGCAATAATGCCCCCGATGAAGAGAACGAGGGCATACGCATAGTTACATACAATGTCGGCAGATACGCCTTAAGTAAAGATGGAAAGTCGAAAAGGGAGACTACGGCAGATATACGAGATTATCTCAAGCGATGCGAGGCGGACATTATTTGTCTACAGGAAGTAAGCGTAAAATACAAAGACTCCATAACGGAACTCCCCAACTTTCCCTATCTCCACTCCCATTTTTTCCATGATACCGGCTCAAGTTTCGGCAATGTAATCCTCAGCAAATTTCCCATAAGGGGAGGAGGTAAACTCACCTTCAAAAACAGCACAAACCTCGCCATTTGGGCAGATTTGCGTATGGACGGGGGTACGGTACGCCTCTACAACTGCCATTTGGAATCCTATAGCATCTCTTTTACCTCCATCGTTAAGCGGTTATTCAATAAAGACACATTCAGCGACGAGTTCATTTCTCTCCACGGACATCTCAAGGAATCCAATATTAAACGCGCCGAGCAGGTAGACCGCGTAGTGAACAGCATCAGCGAATGCAGCATGAAGACCATAGTCTGCGGCGACTTCAACGACACCCCGATGTCATATACCTACCACCAGTTGCAAAAGAAACATAAAGATTGCTTCGTCGAAGCAGGAAATGGGTTTGGAGCCACCTATTCCAGACTTTGGCCGGCCCTGCGCCTGGATTACATACTCATTCCGGAAGAATACCGGACCATATACCACCAAATAGAGAGAGTACCCTACTCTGACCACTACCCTGTACTTACGGAAATAATCTTAGACTGAAATATGAACGGAGATACTGAGAAAAATATTGATCGCGAAGTTATAAATGCTGCCATAGAGGTGCTTAAAGCTGGTGGAGTGATACTCTACCCCACCGACACTATCTGGGGCATCGGATGTGACGCCACCAATAGTGAAGCAGTAGCCAAAGTCTTATCCATCAAACACCGCGCTGATAGCAAAAGTCTAATCACGCTGGTCTCTGACACCGATATGCTCGCCAGGTATGTAAAAGAAATCCCAGACATTGCACTGGATCTGATAGAGGTGAATGACAGCCCGATGACCATAATCTATCCGGAAGCCGTCGTCGCTACGGACTCCTCTCCTGCAGGTAGTGCACTTGCACCAAATGTGGTTTCTGAAGATGGCAGTGTAGGAATACGTATTCCCGACAACGCCTTTTGCAAAGCGTTGATATCCCGTTTCGGAAGAGCGATTGTCTCCACATCGGCCAATCTGTCCGGCAACAAAGCTCCGGCTATCTACAGCGCAATCTCGGAAGAAATCATTAAAAGTGTGGATTGGGTAGCAGACCCCTCTCTCGAATCTGCCTCTACCGGAAAGGCATCACAAATTATAAAGGTTGGATTGAGAGGCGAGATTGCAATAATCCGTAGCTGAAAAACCGAATCCGGAGATAAGAACGCAGCTATAAAAACGATATAAACGCTTATACTCACTTAAAACCGATACGTCAATCAAGAATTCGCAAGATAAACGGCCGCAACGGCAGTCAATGCCGCCGTCTCTATACGCAACCGTGAATCCCCCAGCGAAACGGGCTGCCAGCCCGATTTTATTGCCAAAGAAATCTCTTCACGCGAAAAATCTCCTTCGGGACCGATCATCACAACCACATCCGAAGCACCTTTTTGCAACGCCTCGGTGATGGAGATCTTTACTGCACCCAAAGATTCCACCTCATCACAGTAACATATCAGCCGGAGCGGAGTACTCTCAGATAGCTGTTTTTCAGTATCCGGGCAGGAAAAAACTTTTCCTGACTCTGCACACGAATAACTCTCCAGAAAATCTTTCACAGTCACAAGGTTGTGAAGCAGAGGAATGGCCCCTTTGTGGGATTGCTTTGCAGCGGCAATCATAATGCGCTCCGAACGTTCGCGTTTAAAAATGCGCCTCTCCGAATAATCGCCGAAAATGGGAGAAATCTCGTCTATACCCATTTCGGTGGCCTTTTCCACAAACCAATCAAAACGTTCTGCATTCTTTGGAGGTGCCACCGCAATATGGAGCCGGTATGGATGACTGCCGTAACCCTCCTGCCGTTCCAGGACGGTAAAAACCACACAACGGGGGTTATCATCGGTGATTTCACACCTGAAAAGCGTACCTGCTCCATCCACTATATTGATAATGTCGCCTTTACGGTGTCTGAGCACCTTAATGCAGTGGCCGGACTCTATTGTATCGAGCCGTGTGCCGCCCTGAGCTATGTCCGGTGAATAAAAAATTTCCATTTCGATCTCTTTCGCCTAAACAAAGATAGGGATTTTATCTATATTTGTAGATTGAATACGAGTACCAATCCTAATATCTCTCTTATGACTAAAGCTCCGAACCAGCGCTATGTAGCCCTTGACGTACTCAGGGGTATGACCGTAGCGGGAATGATTCTTGTCAACAACCCGGGCTCCTGGGGACATATTTTCCCACCTTTAAAACATGCCCCCTGGTCGGGATGCACACCGACCGATCTGGTGTTTCCCTTCTTTCTCTTCTGCGTGGGAGTTGCGATGGCCTTTTCTTTTGCAAAATATGGCGATTCGATAAACAAGGAGAGTTCGCGCAAACTCGTTGTGAGAGGTTTGCTGATTTTTGCGGTAGGACTGGCTCTTAATATGTTCCCCTTCTACCCCACCTCGCGCAACCCGGAGCTCACTTTTGGAGAGAATTATCTCATCTGGCTGCAAAATATTCGCATCTTCGGAGTGCTGCAGCGCATCGGACTATGTTATATCCTGGGAGGATTTCTAGCCTTGTGGCTCAAACGACCCAAGCGCATTTTACTGGGTATAGCTGCAGTTACCATTCTCCACTGGCTGATCCTGTGGATTTTCGGCGGTGAGCCGGGATGGAGCACCTTGGAGGGAAATGTTGCAAGTAAAATCGACATTGCGTTGGTTGGAGAGAACCATGTATACCGCGGTTTCGGCATCCCGTTTGATCCGGAAGGGCTCCTCGGAGTACTCTCCGGTGCCGGTACTGTATTGCTGGGATATTTCATCGGGCAATTGATCCGCTCCGGTGAAAGTAAAATCAATGCAGTGGCAAAACTCTACACAATCGCACTTATATGTCTTGGACTGGGACGCATTTGGAATGTGTGGCTACCGATCAATAAGCCTTTGTGGACCGGTTCGTATGTAATATACACCGGCGGATGGGCTATCATGCTATTTGCATTTTTCATCTATTTTATAGATATCAAGGAAAAGGAGAAGTATTTCACTCCATTCAAGGCAATGGGTATGAACCCGCTCTTTGCCTTCGTGATGGCAGGAGTGCTGGTCAAATTGCTCGGCAGAGTGATTACCTGGACCACTGCGGAGGGTACTAAGACGAGCGCTCTCTCATGGCTTTACAAGAATTGCTGCGTCTCGATCTTAGGTAACAACGAATATGCTTCGCTTATGCACGCGCTGATTATGGTTGCCATTTTCCTCGTGATGTGTATGATATTGTACCGCAAGAAAATTTTCATCAAGATCTGACGGTAGATGGCATATATCGGACTTATATCTGATACACACGGTTATTTTGATGACCGGCTTAGAAATTTCCTTGAACCGGTAGATACCATCTGGCATGCAGGAGACTTTGCAACTCTGGAATCCGCACTGGAGATAGCCGCTTTCAAGCCCCTTGTGGGAGTACACGGCAATTGTGACGGATACGATATCCGTACTTATCATCCCTATATTCAGCTGATGGAAGTAGAGGGACTAAAGGTGCTGATGATACATATCGGAGGGTATCCGGGCAGATATGACCTTCGTGCGCTGCGGCTGATAGAGGCTCACCGCCCAAATCTGTTCGTCTGCGGCCACTCGCACATTCTGAGAGTGATCAACGACAAACATTATAATATGCTCACCCTCAACCCGGGTGCCGCCGGTCTGCAGGGATTTCATCTGGTGCGCACCGCATTGAGATTCCACATCTCCGATGGAAAAATACACGATATGGAGGTAGGTGAATGGGAAAGAAATTTTACTAAACAATAATAATTGATATAATGAAAAGGACTTTAATTTTTGCTCTGGGCATTATCTTCACAAGTGTGCTTTTTGCACAACAGGTACCGGTGACAGAGCCCAACTACGAACTGGCCGATCGTTTTTCGGCTAAAAAGGTCAACAATATGGTCTTCTCGACCTATATGAGACCCAATTGGTTTAAGAATTCCGACAAATTCTGGTATGAGTGGAAGACTCCGGCCGGCAGCTGTTACTACATGGTAGACCCTGTCACAAAGCTCCAGAAACCGATTTTCGACCTAGAGAAACTTGCAATGGAGTTGACGGAAATTGTAAAGGACCCCTTCGATGCACAAAACATCCCTTTCCGCAAACTGAAGCTCAAGGATGATACAAAATTCACTTTTGAAATCCAGAGCACGATGATGGTGGAAAAGAAAGAAAAAAAGAAAAAAGAGGAGGTAACCAATAAGGAGAAGAAGGAAGAGGATAATGGTGAGAAAAAAGATGTAAAGAAAGAAGAAAAAAAGACTCCTCCCAAAAAGGAGAAAAAGGTATTCAGGTTTGAATATGACATTGCTTCAGGTAAACTCACCGATGTGACCGAAAATGAAGAGGAGAAGGATTATCCCAACTGGGCAAACATCTCTCCAGACGGCAAGACTGCCGTATATAGCAAAAATTACAACCTCTACTGGATGAGCATCGAAGATGTAAAAAAACTTATGGAGGATGACAAGGACACGACTATCGTTGAAAACCCTCTGACCACCGACGGCACAAAGGATTTCTATTATGGCGGTGGCAGCTATAGGGGTACTGACCAAAGCGACACCACCAAACGTTTCTCTGCCGGTGTAAGATGGTCACCCGACTCCAAACATTTTGCCATCGGCAAATATGATATGAGTAAGATCAAAGAGCTTTGGGTTATTAACGCCGTATCCCAGCCGCGTCCCACTCTCGAAAGTTACAAATATCAGATGCCCGGCGAACCCGGTCCCAAAGAACATCTTCTTATCTTTAACATGGAAGACAAAACCTCAAGGGAAATCCGGGTGGATGCATTTAAAGACCAGAATATCAGCATCATGACGACTCCCTTCAAAAACAGGAACGCTTATGACGATTATCGCGTTTATACCTGGCTGGGAGATAACAGCAAATTCTATCTGTACCGCACCAGCCGCGACCTGAAAAGGGTGGATATCTGCGCCGTAAATCTTGCTGAAGATAGCTGCAGAGTGATCATAGAGGAGCGCCTCAACACCTATGTGGAGACACGCAGCCTTGAGGTAATCAACAATGGCACAGAGCTCATCCAGTGGTCGGAACGCAATGGCTGGGCCCATCTCTATCTCTATTCTTCTGACGGAACCCTCAAAAACCCCATTACCTCCGGTGCTTTCCATGTAGAGAGTGTACTGAGTGTAGACGAGGCTGCGAGAGTCGTATATTTCCTCGCAATGGGAGTAAACAAGGATGAGAGTCCCTACAACGGGCATGTTTACCGCATCAACCTTGACGGTACGGGCATGAAACGTCTCGACGCCGATGGTTTCAACTCCTCGATAGTCAGTTTCTCCGACAACAGCAAATACTTTGTAGCCAACTACTCCAGGGTGGATGTCATACCGAAAGTAGCCCTGTTCAACGCTGCCGGTACAAAATTGCTGGATGTGGCTGAGACAGACATTTCCCTGCTGCTGGAAGCAGGCTACAAATTCCCCGAACCCTTCAAGGTTAAAGCTGCCGATGGCATTACCGATCTATACGGAGTAATGTACAAGCCGTTTGACTTCGATCCCAACAAAAAATACCCCATTATAGACTATGTCTATCCCGGCCCCCAGACCGAAGGCAACAACCTGGTATGGAGCAAAGGATTGACCCGCGTTGACCGCCTGGCTCAGGTTGGATTTATCGTAATCACTGTAGGCAACAGAGGCGGACATCCAAATAGATCTAAGTGGTATCACAACTACGGCTATGGCAATCTCCGCGACTATGGACTGGAAGATCAGAAATATGCTATCCAGCAACTTGCAGCACGCCACAATTTCATTGATATCAGCAGAGTGGGCATCCACGGACACTCCGGTGGTGGATTTATGTCAACCGCAGCCATCCTTAAGTATCCCGATTTCTTCAAAGCAGCCGTTTCTTGTGCAGGCAACCACGACAACAGTATGTACAACAGGTGGTGGAGCGAGCAGCACCACGGCATTCTCGAAGAGATTACCGCAGCAGGCGACACTACTTTCAAGTATAGCATTGACAAAAACCAGGATATTGCCAAGAATCTCAAGGGTCATCTGCTCCTCGTCCATGGTGACATAGACGACAATGTACACCCTGGTAACACCATGCGTGTTGTGAATGCTCTTATCCGCGCCAACAAGCGTTTCGAGATGCTGATTCTCCCCGGTCAGCGCCACGGATTCGGAGATATGAACGAATATTTCTTCTGGAAAATGGCAGACTGGTACAGCGAATGGCTACTCGGCATCTCAAAACGACATGAGGTAGATATACGAGAGATAAATAATGACTAGTTAAAAAAATCCCCTGAAAAAATTCAGGGGATTTTTTTGGTACGAGGTACGGGTTTAGCTTATCTTGGCTTATACCAATTGGACTTAATGTTAATCCATTTTGTCTCTTTACTTCGTTTTTGCAACTCATTTTCATTGGCAAATCCGACTAATGCCAACGTCTCAACATCTTTCACATAAACAAATACATTTCCCGCTGTATCTACATCTAGGCGTGGTATCCTATACCTCATAAATGTTTGTGCCAATTGTTGAAGCTTTAGAGTGTCGGCTTCAACATCGTATTCTGTCATCCATTTTGCTTTTATTACTTGATCGGTTTTTTTGTCCAGTATTACAACATAAAATCCCACTTTTGAAGTATCTCTGACCAAATGTGGCGCATCTACAACAATAATAGGATTTCTTTCGCTATCTCCACCTCGAATAAAGAGAGAAACATTTTTGAATTGAGAAAAATCCTCAAATTCATATTTGGCAAGAAATGCTTTTTTATCGAAATATGCACAACATTCGCCATACAAACTTAAAGCAGGTCTTGCTATTAAAACAAGTCCGATTATTACCGCAATACCAATAGTTATTGTTTTAATTATTTTTCTCATTGTACTATTTTTATTCAATAACCAAAACCTTTCTTTTATAGCGAGTTGATGTTGAGGATTTTTATGAACTAAAGGTAATCAATAATTATTATTTCCGGAAAATATATCCTGAAATAGGTTTCCCATCTTTCAATATATTCGTGATACACATCGTTTAATTGACTATCTTTATGGTTTGGAGTCTGATTTTACTTACCGATTAGAAAACATATGAACAAATTTCTTCATTTATCAGTTATACTGTTATTGATGTCTGCAAATCATTTATCTGCTCAAAATTCTCCGTTTGATTACGTGAATCCCATGGTTGGGACTAAAAGCATGGGGCACACTTTTCCGGGGGCTTGTGCTCCTTTCGGTTTGGTTCAATTAAGCCCCGATACGGAAATGATTCCTCACAATATTGATGGAGTTTATCAGAGCGATGCATATAAATATTGTGCCGGTTACCAATATGATGATAAAACCATTATAGGGTTCAGTCATACACATTTCAATGGGACGGGGCATTCCGATTTGGGTGATATACTGATAATGCCGATGACCGGAGAGGTAAAATTGGATATGGGAACGGAAGAAAATCCCGAGAGCGGCTATCGTTCACGTTTCAGTCACGATTACGAGAAAGCGGAAGCCGGTTATTACTCTGTCCTATTGCAAGACTATAATATTCTTGCAGAAATGACTGCAACCGAACGCGTAGGAGTACATCGCTACACCTTCCCGCGAGAGACGGAAACAGGACATATCATTCTCGATTTGGATTACGGGATTTACAATTACGACGGCAAGGTGCTGATGGCAAACCTGCGTGTGGAAGATGAATATACACTTACCGGTTACCGTATCACTCGCGGATGGTCAAGGATGAATTACACCCATTTTGCCGTGAAATTTTCCAAACCTATCCAAAACTATGGTTGTCGTAACAAAGAAAAAGTGCTCTATACCGGTTTTTGGCGCAAATTTGATATGACCGACAACTTCCCTGAAATGTTTGGAAAACACCTGACAGCCTATTTTGATTTCGATTTTTCCGACGGCGAGCCTCTCGTGATTAAGGTTGCACTCTCTCCTGTGGATTGCCGTGGTGCAATGAAAAACCTGGAAGCTGAAACCGGCGGAAAATCCTTTGAGGATATTCGCAATGAAACTCAGCGGAAATGGGAAACAGAGCTTAGCTGCATCCAATTTGAAGCCGATGAAGAGACAAAATATGTTTTTTACACGGCACTCTATCATACTATGATAAATCCTTCCATTTATCAAGATGTGGATGGAAGATATAGAGGCATCGACCACAATATTCATCAAGCTGAACAAGGAGAAACCAATTACACGGTTTTCTCGGTTTGGGATACGTTTCGCGCACAACATCCGCTAATGAATCTGATAAAGCCTGCACGAAGCACCCGGTTTGTCAACTCCATGTTAAATCACTACAAACAAAGTGTACATAAGGCTTTACCGGTATGGTCACATATGGGAAATGAAAACTGGTGTATGATCGGTTATCACTCCGTCTCGGTGCTTTCAGACGCAATTGCCAAGGGATTGGATATCGATAACGAGCTGGCATTGGAAGCCTGTGTGAATAGCTCCAATGTTGACTATTTCGATGGTACGGGCGATTACAAAAAATATGGATATGTGCCATTGGAAAGAAGCTCATCGGCTGCCTCCATTACTTTGGAATACAGCTATGATGATTGGACCATACATGAGTTGGCAAACCGTTTAAACAAAAGTGAAATTAGTCAGGAGTATGCCCGAAGAGCCTTGAATTACCGCAATATCTTTGACCCTTCCCTGCATTTTGCCCGTCCGAAACTCAAAGATGGAACATTTAAAGAGGATTTTGATCTGTTGGATACGCATGGACAGGGTTTTATTGAAGGAAATTCCTGGAATTACTCCTTTTTTGTACCTCACGACGTTAACGGATTGATAAAGGAAATGGGTGGCGAGAAACAGTTTATTCGTCGCTTGGATTCGCTTTTCACAATGGAACTTCCTGCCAAATATTTCGAAAAAACCGAAGACATTAACGAAGAGGGGCTGATGGGCAATTATGTACATGGTAATGAGCCAAGCCATCATGTAGCCTATTTGTACAAATGGACAAAAGAGCCGTGGAAATCTGAGTACCGTCTTCACAAAATCATGCGACAGATGTACAAAAACAAAATAGACGGATTGTCAGGCAACGACGATTGCGGACAAATGTCGGCTTGGTATATCTTCTCTGCATTAGGATTTTATCCCGTTTGTCCCGGTTCCGACCAATACGTAATCGGCTCGCCCAAGGCAAAAGAAGCGACCATTCATTTGGAAAACGGAAAAACATTTACTGTCAAAACCGAAAATTTATCCGATAAAAACGTCTATGTGAAAGCCATAAAGCTTAACGGTAAGAAATATGAAAAGCATTTCATCACACATTCGGATATCCTCAAAGGTGGTGAAATGCTTTTTGAAATGAGCAATAGGCCAAACAGAAAGTCTGCTTCCTATCAAAAGCCTTACTCTTTTACAGAATAACAGCCTCTTATCTTAAAATTTTGTATGGTAAGCCTTTGGCTTTAAGTTCGTCACCCAATACTTTAAGCTGAGAGGAATCTTGCAGGTTGAAAGTAATTGTAACCTGTACGTGTCCAACCGGGACGTTAGTAATTGAACGTTCGTGTTCAATATCGTGGATTGAAGCACGCAATTTTTCCAAAATGCTGATTATTTTACTCAGCATACCTGCTTGGTCGGGAATTAAAACAGCTATTCTGGCTCTTAAACCTTCTGCTATGACACCTTTTTCTATTATTTGCTCCAAGATGCTGGTATTTATATTACCTCCGCTTATAACTGCAACCACGTTCTTATTTTCAACATCGACTTTTTTATTTAATATAGCGGCTAAAGAGGCCACACCGGAGGGTTCCGACAAGTTTTTGGCACGCTGCAGCAAATTATAGCAGGCTTGAGCTATTTGGTCATCATTTACAACCACAACATCATCAACGTATTTTTTAACTATTTCAAAATTGAGATTACCCGGGGCCTTAACTGCAATTCCGTCCGCTATTGTATTCCCCGATACAAAAGGCGTTAGTTTATCATTGTCAAGTGAAACCCGCATGCTATGTGCTCCTTCAGCCTCAACACCAATAACCTTAATGTGTGGATTCATGCTTTTTAAAGCAATGGCAATTCCCGAGATAAGTCCGCCACCACCTATGGGAACAAAAACCATATCAATGTCATCCAACTGCTCAAATATCTCCAAACCTATAGTGCCGGTTCCTGCTATAATATCGGGGTGATTGTAGGGATGAACAAAAACAGCTCCGGATTCATCAAGATATTCCATAGCCGCTTCGTAAGCATCGTTGAAACTATCTCCTTTTAATATCACATTGGCTCCGTAACCTCTGGTTGCTATAACCTTTATCGGGGGAGCAAATTCGGGCATGAAAATGGTACTCTTGACACCTAACTTCGTGGCAGCATAAGCTACTCCTTGCGCATGATTTCCTGCCGAAGCACAAAGCACGCCGCGTTCTTTATCTTCGGGACTTAAATTGCTGATATGGTTGTAAGCACCGCGAATTTTGAATGAACCTGTAGATTGTAAATTTTCAAGTTTTAAATAAACTTGCGCATTCACCATGTTGGAGAATGACTTGCTACGCTCCAAGTCTGTACGTTTTACGATTTTCTCTAATTTTTTTTTCGCCTTTATTATGTCTGATAATGCAGGCATGGGCATATCACATATACTTTTACTCATGGCTATTATTTTTTATAAATTATTGCAGAGATCTTACCAACTTTGTAATATGCTCCATTTCATCAGCAATCTTCAGGCGCTGAGGACAACTGCGCTCGCACTTGCCACAGAGTCTGCATTGGTCGGCCCGCGCTTCCTCGGGGATGGCATAATAGCCCTCAAGGAATATCTTTTTCCTGCGCTCAAACTCCTCGGGACTCTGGCTGTCGCGCTCGGGGATATTGCTCTCGTTCACGCACTTGTTGTAGTGCATGAAATTGGCAGGAATATCCACTCCGAATTTACAAGGCATACAATACTTACAGGCCGTACACCTGATAGGACGTGTCTTGAGGAAAATGTTCAGGGCCTTGTCCAGAGCCACACGCTCCTCATCGTTAAGTGGTTGGAATTCGGTGGAGAGAGTATTGACATTGTCCACCACATGTTCCATCGCACTCATACCACTCAATATAGTGAGCACTCCGGGCAACGAGGCAACATATCTCAAAGCCCAGGATGCAATACTCTTGTCGGGATGCACCCCTTTCAGCACCGCTTCAGCGTCAGGATTGAGTTTGGCAAGCATACCGCCGCGAATGGGCTCCATCACTATACAAGGAATATCTTTTTCCTCGAGCCTTTTGTAGAGATATTTGGCATCAATCTGATCCCAATCGTGGTAGTTTAACTGAATCTGTACAAAGTCCCAATCATATTTTTCGAGCATCTTGTCAAACAATTCATTTGACCCATGAAAGGAGAATCCGAGATTGCGAATGCGACCGGCCTTCTTCTCTTCAATGAGATAGTCGAGAGTACCGATTTCTTCATATACACGTACATAGTCCGCTTCGCGGCTTATGGAATGGAGCAAATAATAATCAAAATAATCCACCTGGCAACGTTCCAGCTGGGTTGCAAAAATTTCCTTAGCCTTATCGAGGGAAGTGACCATCCAACCGGGCATCTTGGTCGCAAGATAAAAACTCTCGCGCGGATAGCGTTTGAGTGCCTTACCGGCAAATATCTCCGAGGTGCCGCCGTGATAATTGAAGGCTGTATCAAAATAATTGACTCCGTGCTTGTAAGCATAGTCAATCATTTTGAGTGACAATTCTTCATCGATGGACTTGTCGGAAAGGGTCGGAAAGCGCATCATCCCGAATCCCAAAAGAGGAGCCATGTTGGAAGTCCCTTTTTGTTTGCGTCTGGCCACCATTGGCTCTTCAGGCTCTACTTCACGAGCTGAAATGGAACTGATGCCGGTTGTGGCCATAGCCACGCCAATAATACCGGTACCGAATAGTTTCAATGCTTCGCGGCGGGAAAGCTGGTTCTTCTTTTTTTCCATATGTATAAATGTTTGAAAATGGTTTGAAACAATTGTATCCGTTTACAAGCGGATTACATCATACAAAAATAGATTTTTCATCTGACAAGTGCAATAGTGTGCAAAACTTTTGATTTCGAATAGAGATTGGTGTCACTTTTTCGGAATTCTACAAATATTAACATTTAAATGCGTATACACGGCTCTGGGTTGCAGAGAGCCGTATCGCAACCTATTTTTGCTATAAAAAATGTTGTGCAAGACTTATTGTGCCACCTGCATAGGGATAACGGCAGTGACGGTCACAGTGGAGGTGGATCTTTCCAATGGTATCGGCATACATCTGGTCGGGCTACCGGACAATGCAGTCAAAGAGAGTCTGCTGCGCGTAACTACGGCCCTCTCCACTTACGGATACAGGATTCCCGGACGCAAATTGGTCTTCAATCTAGCGCCCGCCGATATACGTAAAGAGGGCTCATCCTACGATCTGGCCATAGCCATAGGGCTGTTGGCGGTATCGGAGCAGGCATATTTGCCCGGATGCAGCCAATATATTATGCTCGGAGAACTTTCACTGGACGGTCGCATACGCAATGTAACCGGTGCACTTCCAATTGCCGAACACGCTAAAGAAATGGGATTCAAAGGGTGTGTTTTCCCGAAGGAATCGGCTTTGGAGGCTGCCGACGTAGAAGGAATCGACATTTACGGAGTCAGTACGCTTAATGAGGTGCTGGATATACTGCGCGATGATAATTGCTCCCATTTGCTGGTAGTACGCGACCCACGACAGCCTAGTCGACCGCACTATTCGGAGGATTTTAAGAATGTAAAGGGTCAAAGATTAGCTAAGCGAGGACTTGAAATTGCCGCAGCCGGCAGTCACAATCTCCTTTTAGTGGGCACACCGGGCAGCGGAAAGACCTTTATGGCCTCCTGTTTACCCTCGATACTTCCGCAAATGAGCAGAGATGAATCCATAGAGACCAGCAAAATCTACTCTATTACCGGCAACCGTACCGGCAGACGCGGACTGATGTTGGAGCGTCCTTTCAGGAGTCCTCACCATAGCGCAAGCCTGGTATCGCTTATAGGTGGAGGACAAAACGCCTCTCCGGGAGAGGTTTCTCTCGCCCACAACGGCATATTGTACCTTGATGAGATGGCGCAATTCAGCAAGACTATACTGGACGCGCTACGCCAGCCGTTGGAGGATGGAAAAGTAACTATCTCCAGAGCGCGCTACAAAGTGGAATATCCCGCATCCTTTATGTTGATTGCCTCCATGAATCCTTGTCCCTGCGGCTATTACGGCGACAATTCCCACAAATGCACCTGCACGCAATCAGCCGTGATGCGCTATATGTCCCGCATTTCGGGGCCGATGTTGGACCGCCTCGACATGCATATTTTTGTCAAAGCGGTGAGCGGTGACGACCTGATCGCCGAGGGCGAAGAAGAGCCAAGCGAAGCCATTGCCAAGAGAGTATTGGCTGCCCGTCAGATCCAATACGAGCGTTTTAAAAACGAAGGAATATTCACCAATTCCCAGATGAACGTGCGACAGCTCAACACCTATTGTAAAGTCAGCAAAGAGCAGAAACGCTTCCTCAGGGATGTCATTCACCGGCTCAATCTGTCGGCCCGTTCCTATAGCCGTATCCTCAAATTGTCCCGTACCATTGCAGATATTGATGGCGATAATTTTATATCTTTGCAGCATATCAGCGAAGCCATACAATTTCGCAATCTGGACAGAGGCAATTTTTATGATTGAGATTATCATCAACGGTACCGACGACCTTCAAAGAGCTGCACGCGTTTTTCTGGAAAAGGCTGGTAAAAGCAGGATAATAGCATTTTACGGACAAATGGGGGCCGGCAAGACCACATTTATCACCGCATTGTGCCGCCAACTGGGAGTATTGGATGTAGTCAATAGTCCCACTTTTACCATCATCAACGAATATGCAAATGGTGAAGGGAGCCGGTTCTATCATTTTGACTTTTATCGCATCAACCGCCTCTCCGAAGCGATGGATATAGGACTTTACGAGTATTTTGATTCGGGTGATTACTGTTTTATAGAGTGGCCGGAGATGATAGAGGAACTTCTGCCGGAGGAGACTCTAAAGGTTAATATTCTTGTGGATGACGCTGATACCAGAAGGTTATTATTCTAAAAACTTAAATACCATTTATTATGAGAAGATTCATATTCTCCATTGCAGCAATTATGCTTGCAGTATCTTTTTGTCAATGCTCTCCAAAAAGTCAGAATGATGAAACTGCCACGGATGTGCCTCAGGAGCAAATCATGGTAGGAGCCGAGTCGCTTGACGAGTATTTGCCTTTGCTTGAGGGAAAGAAGGTAGGCCTGCTCTCCAACCAGACAGGTATTCTCTCCAACGGCACTCATCTGCTTGACACAATCCTCTCTCGAGGAGTAAACGTAGTCCTCATCCTCTCGCCTGAACACGGTTTCAGAGGGAATGCCGATGCCGGTGAACTGGTGAGCAGTTCCGTTGACGAAAAGACAGGAATACCAATCCGTTCGCTCTATGACGGCAAAGGGGGCTATCCCACCCAGGAGACAATGGATGAGATTGACATAATGGTATTTGACCTTCAGGATGTGGGCTGCCGTTTCTACACCTACATCACCACTATGACAAAAGCAATGGAGGCTTGCGCCAAAAACGGCAAAAAGATGATCATTATGGACCGTCCCAATCCCCTTGGTTTCTATGTTGATGGCCCTATCCTCGATATGCAATACAAATCAACAGTAGGCTATCTGCCCATCCCCGTTGTACACGGTATGACATTTGGTGAGCTTGGTTTGATGATAAATGGCGAAAAATGGCTGCCGGACGGCATCCAGTGCGATCTTAGCGTTATTAAATGCAACAATTACACTCACCAATCACGCTATTCTCTTCCGGTAAAACCTTCACCCAACCTTCCTGATATGCGTTCTATATATCTCTACCCCTCTATGTGCTATTTCGAGGCCACTCCCGTAAGTCTCGGACGTGGTACCGACAAGGCATTCCAGATGTATGGTCACCCCAATATGAAGGGATACAAATATTCCTTTACACCTCGCAGCGTGGATGGAGCAAAAAATCCTCCTCAACTTGACAGAGAGTGCTTCGGAGTAGACCTTCGCACCGAGCCATCAATTGAGCAAATCAATGCTGCAGGTCTCAACCTTGAATATGTCATAGATGCATACCGCAATCTCAACCTCGACTCCCACTTTTTCCGTTCGTTCTTTGAACTGCTAATAGGCCGTGACTACGTAAGAAAAATGATAATGTCCGGAGCTTCGGCCGCAGAGATTAAGGCAATGTGGGCCGAAGATGTCGCCTTATTTAAAGAGCAAAGAAAACCCTATCTGCTGTATGAAGAGTAAAGTTGTGTTGCGTGGTGCGAGGTACGGGTTGCGAGGTATTTGGTTCTGTGTTTTCAATGTGTGATATGGAGTATTGAGTCACACCGAGTATCCGAAACTCGCAACATGCACCTCGAAACTAGAAACTGACAACTAATAACTTACTCCTTACTCGGAACTCAGAAATAATAACTCGGAACTCAGAACTCATAAATAATAGAGAAGCGACCCCTTGGGATCGCTTCTCTATTATTTATGTATATAGGTTATGACGCTACATCCTGAATCTCAAACCCAACTCAAGATTGAACTGTATCGGCTGGTTAGTGCGAATGCTGAGTGGCTGGTCGTTGTCGAAATAGTAGGCCACCGACGGTTTGAAGGCGATGCCTACATGTTGTACAAACCAGTATTCCACACCCAGACCAACATTTACCGACCACTGTACACCGTCAACTTTTTCACGTCTATCCGTGCTGCCATAGACATAACGCCTCATTATACACTTGTCAACCATACCGCCCGCTGATACAAATGCGTCAAACCTTGGACGATCGACAAAATTGTAAGAGAGATTGAGTGGAATGCCGAGGTAATGAAGCTGGCTGGAGACATTGGGCTGTCGCTCCATGTTTATCATAGCGATGTACTGCGAATGAAGATAAGTATAAACAAGACCTGTACCGATGTATAATCTCGGCACTATGGCTTGTTTAAACTGGAGACTGAACGACAGCGGTATGTCAAACTGCGGCTCATCATCAAAGGGGATAATATTATGGGACTCAAAATCGGTACCTAATTCCGACGGAGCATATTTCGGCCCAAGGTCAGCAATTATGCCATCCTTTGATGCGACTTGTGAAATATTGGAAGATATAGCGAGTAATGATGTGTTCTTTTTGGATCTGCTGTGAACGGCTTCTTCTTTACCGATAATAGCGTCGAGATCCTTCTCGTCCCATTCACGGATTGAAGGATCTGTAGCAGGCTTATTGTCTTGTATAACTACCTGCTCTGCCACTACACCATCGTCTGATACAACGATATCTGCAACGACTTTCTCCTCAACAACCTTGTCAACTGTCGATGACGGACTCTCTGTAAGTTTATCTAGGGTGGGTGTTATGGGACGGGAAACGGGCTTTGCCTGCTGAGCCACTACGCCTGAAGAGGTAAGACCGGCAATTTGTTCAGCCATAGGCTTAACTTCCTGGTCAACTTGAGTCTCCGTTTCGGGGAGAACACTCTCCGCCATAACGGGAGGGATAGAAGGCAATGTAGAAATCTCGTCTTCCCTAAATATAAACAATCCGGCAGCAAGTACCGCAGCGGCTGCGACCGAAATGAACGAAACGCGACGCACCACCATCATTCTGTGACGTCGTGCCATTTTGCTGCGGATACCCTCCCAAATGGATGCATCAGGCATCTCAACGCTCGCATCAAGCTTTTCCTGCAAAAGTTCGTATAGATCTTTTTCGTTCATTCAATACAATTCTTCAATTCTTTTCTGCAGCCATTCTCTGGCTCTTGAGAGTTGCGACCTCGATGATGCTGAAGATATGCCCAGCATTCGGGCGATCTCGTCGTGCTGGAAACCGTCAATGGTGAGATTGAAAACCGCACGGTAACCCGGAGGCATACTTTCAATCAGTGCGGTAAGCTCTTTTGCTCCAATCCTGGAAACGGCATCGTCATTGCTTTGCATCATAAATGCCGCAGGAATGGTGTCAATCTTGTCTGCATAACGAAGGGCGTCGTTTTTGCGAAGTACCATCAATGCTTCATTGACAAAAATCTTCCTCATCCAACCTTCAAAAGAACCCTCACCCTTGTAGGAACGGAGTTTAAAAAAAACTGCCACAAATCCGTCCTGCAAGACATCCAACCCCGCTTCGCGATCGCCCATATACCTGATACACAAAGCCAGCATCTTTGGTGCGTAGGCATCGTACAAGCGTTTCTGAGCTACGACGTCCCTCTTCAAACACCTCTGGATGAGATCATTTAAATCAGTATCAGTTAAAGCCGACTGCTTTTTCATTGACTGTTTCATTATATAGATGCAAAAATAGCACAAAATGTTGCATCGGGTGCAAAATATTTTTGGAGTGATTTTTGTTTGAACATTTATACTTAATTTTGCATATTGCGTACAATATAAAGAATTGTAGAGAAAGATGAGAAAATTTCTGCTAATATTTGCGATAATCGTCGCTCCGCTGCCATGCACAGCACAGTCACACACCTATCTTGATGCATTACAAGCCTATCAGATGGGGGAAATAGCCGAGGCTCATTCCCTATTCATCAAAGAGATAAAGGCAAACCCCGATAATGATGCCGCCCACTTCTATCTGGCAATGATCTATTCGGCAAACGAGAACAGTCACGCCAAGGCGGAAGATGAATTCAAGAAGGCTCTCGCCATTGACCCGAATAACTATTGGTACAAATATTCCCTGGCCCTCTTCTATGCTGAGACGGACAGGATTGAACTGACCACCCTTTTGCTTGAAGAACTGATTGAGGCCTTCCCCGGAAAGAGCGAACTCTATTTTACGGCAATCAATGCATATCTCAACCAGAACGATATCACAAAAGCTCTGGCCACACTCGATAAAATAGAGGGGAAACTTGGCAAAAATGAGATGATAGGCCTGACCAGAATGGACCTTATGAGCAAACAGGGTACTTACACCGACAAACAACTCTACGACTATCTTGAAAGTTATTATCAAGATTGTCAGAGTCCGAGAATGGCTACAATGCTCGGTGACCGCTACGCATCACTTTACAACGACTCCCTTTCGCTCTTCTATTACAACCAGGCCATTGATATGGACCAGGACTATTCCCCCGCATATTATGGCCGCGCACATGTTTATCAGGCACTCAGACAGTATGATAGGTATTTTGCCGATATGAGCATATTCATGAAAGATCCGGCCATCTCTCCCCTCCTCAAATCCGAATACCTCAACAAGTTGACCGAGTCATCTCAATTTGTCATGGCATTTCCGGAGGAGACGGAGCAAATGGTAATCGACGCATATACCACGCATCCGAAAGATGAGGGCATCACCACAATGGCAGGGGTGTTTTTCTACAGAATGGATAAACCCCACTATGCAATAGAGTTGATGAGGCAGAATTACGAAAATCATTCCGACAATCCGGAGGCTGCCATTCAATACCTTATGATGCTCTACTACCAGAAAATGTGGGACGAACTGATACCTGCCTGTGATGGAGTCATTGAGCGTTTCGGCTACAATTTTGACATAGTCCAGCTTAGAGGGTTTGCCTACGGCTTGAAGGAGGATTACGACTCGGCCATCAGAGATTTCAAACTCATCGCAGCATCTGCACCGAAAGACAGTGCCATAATCGTCTTCTCCAACTCCATGTTGGGCGATCTTTATCACCAGAAAGGAGATAGCAAAAATGCCTACAAACACTACAAAAAGGTGCTCAAGACCAATCCGAATTATGCGCCAACCCTCAACAATTACGCATACTTCCTTGCTCTGGAGGGCAAAAACCTGAAAAAGGCGAAGGCGATGAGCGAAATTACCATCAAACAGGAGCCGGACAACCCCACCTACCTCGATACCTATGCCTGGATTCTGCACCTGCTCGGACAGGACATCGAAGCAAAGGCAATATTCAAACATGCAATGCTCTACGGAGGTAAAGAGAATGCTGTGATTATGGACCATTATGGTGATGTGCTCTTTGCACTCAAGGAGTATGACCTTGCCTTTGTTTACTGGAATCAGGCAAAAGCACTCGATGACACACTTGGCATCGAGGAGAAAATCAAGGCCAAAAAAGCTGAAATCGGCAGATAACCATGAAACGGCTCCTGCTAATACTCGTACTTCTACTACCATTTTCGAGCCTTTCCGCACAGGATACCTCGCGCCAGTCGGAGCAGAAAAAGCGGCTCGAGGAGGAGATCGAGTTTATCAATAAGCAGCTCAAGGAGATTCTCTCGAAGGAGAAAGCCAGTACTCTGCAACTGACTCTCATCAGCAGAAAAATATCCAACCGCAAAGCAATAATCGAAGGCATTGACAAGGAAATAGCAGAGATAGGTCGCAATATAAACGCAAAAAACCACTCAATCCGAACCCTTCAGCGCGAAATCGACACTCTTGAAAGTTATTATGCGCGCCTGGTTCGCAATACCTATAAAAATCGCGATACTAAAGTGTGGTTTATGTACCTATTTGCCAGCGAAAGCCTCGGGCAGGGCTATCGTAGATTTTCATATCTGAAAAATCTTGCAGATGTTGTCAATGCTCAGGGAGTTAAAATTAAAGAAAAGCAGGCACAACTCGAACGCGAGAAGAAGGAACTCGAGAATATGAAAAAGAAAGCTGAGGCTACCCGCGCCGAAC
>JAGONS010000041.1 GCA_017992915.1 Bacteroidales bacterium
CAGGTACTGATGCTCACACTGTGGGTATTGATGCGATTATGAATATGAAGGGCTATGCCGGTCACTTTGGTCTTGAGCGTTACGATATGTTTGAGGCCTATAACCTCGGCAGCCAGGTTCCCAATGAGGAGTTCCTTGCAAAAGCCATTGAACTCAATGCGGATGCGCTGCTCGTCTCCCAGACAGTTACCCAGAAGGATGTTCATATCAAAAATATGACGGAACTTGTGGAGTTGATGGAGGCGGAAGGTCTGCGTGACAAGATGATCCTTGTATGCGGAGGCCCCCGTATTTCCCACGAACTGGCCAAAGAGCTGGGATATGATGCGGGTTTCGGCATGAACACTTATGCAGATGATGTCGCCTCATTCATTGTACAGGAATTGGTTAAGAGAATGTCAATAAAATAAACGATTATTAATTATTAAAACAGTTATACTATGATGGACAGAAATCAAATGAGAGAAGTTATTGCCAGAAGGGCAGCTCTCGAATTAAAAGACGGTGACGTTGTAAATCTGGGTATCGGTATCCCCACTGCAATTCCCTCTTATCTTCCCGAAGGTGTCAATGTAATACTTCAATCGGAGAATGGTCTTGTAGGCATGGGACCCGCTCCTGAAGAAGGTAAAGAGGACAAGGACTATATCAACGCCGGAGGTGGCCACATTACTTATACACCCGGTGCTTATGCTTGCTCCTCAGCCGATTCATTCCTTATCATCAGAGGAGGTCACGTACATGCAACTTTCCTCGGTGCAATGCAGGTAGACGAGAAAGGTAATCTTGCCAACTGGATGATTCCGGGCAAGAAAACTCCCGGTATGGGCGGTGCTATGGATCTTATCGTTGGTGCCAATTATGTGATTGTTACAATGGAGCATACTGCAAGAGGCAATTATAAGATTATGAAAGAGTGTACCCTCCCTCTAACCGCAGCCGGTCAGGTCAATTTGATTATTACCGAAATGGGGGTGATGAAAGTAACTCCCCAGGGACTTGTTCTTACTGAGATAAATCCTCTATATACAGTTGAACAGGTGCAGGAAGCCACTGAGGCAAAGCTTATAATTGCAGAGGATTTGAAACACATGTGTTAGATATCAGTTTTATTGAGATGTTAAATATTAAATATATAAAGTTATGAAAAAAGTATATATCGTAGCAGCAAAAAGAACTGCAATAGGTAAGTTTTTAGGATCGGTAGCCAACTTCACTCCTGGTGATCTGGGCGCAGTTGTTATTAAAAGTATTATGGAAGAAACCGGTATCAAACCCGAACAAGTTGATGAGGTAATCGGTGGTAACGTGCTTTCAGGCGGTCAGTTCCAGGGTGTTATACGTCAGGCATCAATCAAGGCAGGTATTCCCGCAGAGGTTCCTGCTTATGGAATAAATATGGTATGCGGTAGCGGTATGAAGGCGGTTATGAATGGATACAACGACATTCTTGTCGGAGATGCAGATGTTGTCATTGCAGGAGGTACCGAGGTTATGTCCAATGCCGGTTTTATCCTGGGTGCAAACCTACGCGGAGGCGCCAAGATGGGCGATCTTCAGGCTGTTGACCATATGGTTTGTGATGGTCTTACGGATGCTTTCAACAAATACCACATGGGTATCACCGCTGAAAATATAGCAGAAAAATATGGCATTACCCGTGAAGAGCAGGATGAATTCGGTTTTGCTTCACAGCAGAAAGCCATTAAGGCTGTTGATTCAGGTGTTTTTACAAAGGAAATCGTTCCCGTTGAAATCGTTACCAGAAAAGAGACAATTATTTTCAAGGATGATGAGTTTCCCAACAGAACCTCCACTCCGGAAAAGATGGCTAAACTCAGACCTGCATTCAAGAAGGATGGCACGGTAACAGCCGGAAACGCTTCAGGAATAAACGACGGCGCATCCTTTGTGATGCTTGTTTCTGAGGAAAAAATGAAAGAACTCGGTCTTACTCCCATGGTTGAAATCGTTGCAACAGGCCAGGGTGGAGTAGATCCTTCAGTAATGGGTCTTGGCCCTGTTCCAGCTATACGCAACGTCCTCAAAAAAGCCGGCAAGAAACTTCAGGATATGGAGCTTATCGAGCTTAATGAGGCATTTGCAGCTCAATCTCTCGGTGTTATCCGTGAACTTATCAAGGAACACGGAGTGACAAGAGAGTGGATCAATGAGCGCACCAACATTAACGGCGGTGCCATAGCCCTCGGTCACCCTATCGGAGCATCCGGTAACCGTATAATCGTCACCCTCATTCACGAAATGCTGTCAAGCGGCAAGAAACTCGGTCTTGCATCACTCTGTATCGGTGGTGGTATGGGAACAGCAATTATTTTACGTAACTTGTACTAAGTAAATAACATAAAAACACAAAATGAATTTTAATTTGACAAAGACTCAAGAACTCTTCAGGCAGATGATACATGAGTTCGCTGAGAAAGAGGTCAAACCTCTCGCAGCGGAGATCGATGAGCAGGAGCGTTTTCCTGAAGAGACTGTAAAGAAGATGGCAAAACTGGGCATCTTCGGTATCCCCATCCCCAAAAAGTACGGTGGTGCAGGTGGTGACAATATAATGTATTCCATAGCCGTGGAAGAGTTGTCTCGTTGCTGCGCTACTACAGGCGTAGTGGTTTCTGCTCACACATCTCTATGCGCGGTTCCCATTTTGGAGTTCGGCACGGAGGAACAAAAGAATAAGTATCTGCCTAAACTCGCCTCCGGCGAGTGGATTGGCGCATTCGGACTAACAGAGCCCAATGCAGGTACTGACTCTTCAGCGCAGCAGACCACAGCCGTCCTCGACGGTGATGAGTGGGTACTCAACGGAAATAAAATATTTATTACAAATGCGGGCCACGCAGCAGTCTATGTAATCATCGCCATGACTGACAAATCTCAGGGCAACAGAGGTATTTCGGCATTTCTGGTAGAGGCCTCTACTCCCGGATTCTGTGTGGGAAAGAAAGAACTCAAAATGGGTATCAGGGGTAGCGCCACGGCAGAACTGATCTTTGATAATTGCCGTATTCCGAAGGAAAATCTCTTGGGACAGGTTGGCAGAGGCTTCAGGATTGCTATGAAAACCCTTGACGGAGGCCGCATCGGTATTGCCGCACAGGCGCTTGGTATCGCCCAGGGTGCTTTGGATGAGACTGTCAAATATACAAAAGAGAGAAAACAGTTCGGTCGTTCAATTGCCAAATTCCAGAATACACAGTTCCAGATGGCTGACATGAAGACTAAGATCGAAGCTGCACGTCTGCTCGTACGCAGCGCTGCCTTCAAGAAAGATGAGGCTATTAAAAATGACAGGATAAGCTATTCTGCAGATGCTGCTATGGCAAAACTCTATGCTGCCGAAGTGGCAATGGAGGTTACTACAAAAGCCGTTCAATTCCACGGTGGTTATGGTTATACCCGTGAGTATCCGGTTGAGAGGATGATGCGTGACGCGAAGATTACCGAGATCTATGAAGGCACATCCGAGGTTCAGCGTATGGTAATTGCAGGTAATTTGTTTGGTAAAATTTGATAGGAGGAATAGATATGAAGATATTGGTATGTATAAAACAAGTTCCGGATACCACAGAAATCAGGATTGATCCGGTAACAAAAACCCTTGTACGTGAAGGTGTTCCTTCCATCATGAATCCCGACGACAAAGGCGGACTCGAATTGGCTCTCCGTTTCAAAGATAAGTTTGGCGCAGAGGTGACGGTTATCACTATGGGTCCTCCTCAGGCTGATCTAATTCTTCGTGAAGCTTTTGCGATGGGTGCAGACAGAGCCATTCTCCTTACAGACCGCAAGTTTGCAGGTGCAGATACACTTGCCACTTCCAACGCCCTTGCCGGTGCGGCAAGAACTCTCGACTGGGATCTAATAATTACCGGTCGTCAGGCTATCGATGGTGACACCGCTCAGGTAGGTCCTGAAATGGCGGAACACCTCAATATTCCGCAGATTTCTTATGTTGCAGGTATGGAGTATGACGGTAAAACTTTTACCGTCAAGAAACAGACTGAAGAGGGGCATCAAATCTTACAGTTTGAAGGCAAAGGTCTCTTAACAGTTCTCGCTCCCGCTTTTAAGTCACGTTATATGAGTGTCGGCGGTATCGTTGATGCTTATGACAGGGAAGTAGAAGTCTGGGGTGCCGACAAGGTTGACCTTGATGAGTCCAAACTCGGTTTGAAAGGCTCTCCGACTAAGGTTGTAAAATCATTCGCAAAGGAGTTGAAGCAGCCCGGTGTCATACATGAAGTCGATGCCGAGCAGGCAGTAGAGCTGATTGTAAGTAAACTTAAAGAGAAACATATCATCTAACCCGTTAAATTTGACTGAATATGGATAATACACAATATAAAAATGTTTTTGTCTTTGCAGAGCAAAGAGACGGTGTTGTACAATCTGTTGCTCTTGAACTTATAGGAAAGGCCCGTGACCTTGCGGCCGATCTTGGAGAAAAAGTTTTTGCAGTGCTTCTGGGCAAGGGTATTGCCTCTTCTGCAAAGAAACTTGTAGAGTATGGAGCCGATACGGTAATTGTCGTAGATAATGATAATCTAAGGGATTATATAACTGAACAATACACACAGGCAATGTATCAGGTGGTCGTAGAGTATAAGCCCGCAATATTGTTGTTTGGCGCTACAACCATCGGCCGTGACCTGGCTCCCCGCGTAGCTGCTCGTCTTGGCACAGGTCTCACTGCAGACTGTACCAAACTTGAGATATCGGAAGATACGAAGGAATTTCAGATGACGCGTCCGGCATTTGGAGGTAACCTGATGGCCACTATCATGTGTCCTGATCACAGGCCACAGATGTCGACCGTACGTCCCGGTGTAATGCAGAAATGCACTCCCGATGTTTCGCGCAAGGGTGAAATAATCAACTTCTCTCCCAAGTTCGAATCCTCAAAATTCAGCGTGAAGCTTGTTAAAACCGTAAAAGAGGAAAAAGCCAGCGTAGATATTTCTGATGCCAAAATCCTCGTTTCAGGTGGTAGGGGAGTGGGTTGTGTTGCCGGATTTGACAAACTCCGTGAGCTTGCTGCAGTTATCGGTGGAGAGGTGTCATCTTCACGTGCAATGGTGGATGCAGGCAATATGCCTCACGACCGTCAGGTAGGACAGACAGGTAAGACCGTACGTCCCGATGTCTATTTCGCTCTCGGTATCTCAGGGGCTATACAGCACCTTGCAGGTATGGAGGAGTCGGAATGCATCATTGCAGTAAACAAAGATAAATTCGCCCCCATTTTTGCAGTTGCGGATCTGGGTATCGTAAGCGACCTTAACACAGTCATTCCATTGCTCACCGAACGCCTTAAAAAAGAGATGGCGAAATAATCCTTAGAGACTCTAAGGAATCTAATCAAAAAGTAGAGCCCGGTACAATTATGATGTGAACCCCGAAAGTCAGACAACAAACTTTCGGGGTTCATGTCACATACCGAGCTCAATTTCAATGCTATATCTTAAACAACATTCCGCCGATGTTGTCGCGGGAGGCTCCGGTGACTGAGGAGAGGCAGCTTGGCTGGTCTGCCATATAGAGAGCCCCTAAAAGGGCGAAAATAAGGGCTTCTTTATATTCGATGATGATCCGGTCGGGAATTACGATTTCGCAGCCTGTAAGGGCTGAAATGCGCTTAATAAGGAATTTATTGAATGCTCCGCCTCCGGTAATGAGCAAACGCTTATCCGGTGAGGTGACGCGTGACACCTGGAATGCGGCATGTTCGCTGAAAGTACGCAGTCTGTCAGCTAAAGAGAGGCCATATTTATCAATCATAGGGAATATGAGCTTTTCGACCCATTCGCGTCCGAGTGATTTTGGACCCTCTGTGTGATAGAATTCAAGAGCATTAAGTTCTTCGAGAAGTGGCTGACAGATCACTCCGCTACGAGCAATATCCCCGTCCTTGTCATATTCAAGACCGATTCGACGAGTATAACGGTTGAAGACATAATTGACCGGACTGATATCAAATGCCACCCGTTGACCCTCTTTTTCAAAGGAAATATTGGAAAATCCGCCGATATTGAGACAATAATCGTAGTCGGAGAAGAGCATTCTGTCGCCTATGGGCACCAGCGGGGCACCCTGACCACCCAGCATTATATCCAATCTGCGGAAATCCGACACAGTGGGGATGCCGGTTTCAGCTGCAATTGCAGCGCCGTCACCGATCTGATACATAACTTTCTTATGCGGTTCGTGGAATATCGTATGTCCGTGGGAAGCTATTATATCAGGCTTTACGCCGAATTCCTCCATAAAGAGATTAACTTTTTCCCCGAGAAATTTCCCATAAGCACTGTGAAATGTGATAAAATCGAGTGCACTCATCTGCTGTGCACCTGTTCCAAGGATATATTTCATGTCGTCAGGATAGCTGTAACCACAGGCACAGTCGATCGTAAAATCCCATTTTCCGTTTTTACGGGTAAAAGTACAGCAGCAGACATCAAGTCCGTCAAGCGAGGTGCCTGACATCAGGCCGATGGATTGAATCTTAAAATCGGGAGTCATAATATTCTGTATTGGGTGTTTATAAATATAACTAATAATGAACGGGGGAGCAACAATAAAGCGCGGATGCTAAATATAATAGGCTGCCTGTTGGATTTTTTGCACCAGAAGGGGGTTGAGTGTATCGGAATATTCGTCCAAAAATAGCTCTACCTCATCTTTAGCCTCCTTCGAATGGTGTCCTCCAAGTAGCGCCGAACACCAGTTGGTGGGGAAGAATATGTCTCCGGTGATCTGTATTTCTTCCAAAATCTCAAGTGCAGGGCTGATATACGCAAGAGCCTCCTGCTGTCTGAGCGGATGATTCAGAAGACGCAATACTGTTAAGGTCCAGGGTTCAACTTCACGGTTTTCCACCATTAATAGAGATTGAAAGCACTCCCCGCGGGCTTCCTGCGTTGATGACAGAGCAGGTGCTATATAGTCAAATTGTGCAATGAGGTCAGGGTGGGAGAGGCGTTCCCTTTGTTTTGCAATAAATTGCGGTGCCATCTCTTCTTTTCTGACAGCAAGTTGCTGGCAAAGCTGGGTGAGATCTGCGTTTGTCAGCTGGAAACAGGTGAAACTACTCGGTTCAAAAAAGGCCTGTAGCAACATCTTTGTAGTATATTCCGAGTGAGGAGCGTTCAACAGTGCGCTGAAAGCGGCTCTACGGCAACTTTCGGATTGGGATTTAGATACAAGTTCTGTCAAACGCGATTCCCATTCGGTTTGCTGCAGGTTGTTTTCTTTCCAGAGAATGGCTCCCAGTTGGGAGATAGCCCGTCTGAATACGAGCGTATTTTGGGAAGAATCCTCTTTTGACAATGATGCGAGGCAATCGAGCAAGAATAATGTATAATCAAAGCCGGAAATCTTCTTGTTGAGATAATTCTCATAGAGAATAACGAGCGCAGAGGCCTTTTCAGATGGTGTTAAGGGCTTTTCCACAACATTAGTCATCAAAGTGACTGAAAGCTCCTCCGAGAGCTCGTAAAAGCCGTAATTAAGGCCATTCAGGTCAAGCTGTGCAAGAGAATCTACTTTATAATGAGGCATTCCGGGCTTGTGAACCCAGTCATGGCTCCATGCGGCAAGATCTTCATCGGTATATTTATCCAGAATGGCTATAAGGCCCTCCCAGTCTGCATTTCCGTATGCATATTGATGGAGATATTCACGAATACCGGTCTTGAATGATTCAGGATCCATCTTGCGTGCAAGCATCTCCATTACGATAGGAGCTTTGTTGTAAATAATGTTGCCATAAATAAGTCCTGCATCCTTAAGATTGGCAAGCGGCTGTTTAATGGCATTGGCTCCTTCAGTACGGTCGACGGAGTATGCGGCAGAAGCATAATCGAGAAATGTGAATGAATTATCCACATCGGGATATTTTTCGGCAGAGATCAAGGCTGCAAAATAGTTGGCAAACACTTCTTTTGTCCAGACATCGTCAAACCATTTCATTGTCACATAATCGCCGAACCACATATGGGCCGTTTCATGTGCAATCAGACTGAACCTGTTCATCTTTTCTGCAATACCGGCGCCCTTTTCAAGAAATATACGGCGGTCATTATACAGCGTTGCCCCTGTATGTTCCATACCTCCATATTGAAAGCCCGGTAGGACTATACAGTCATACTTTGCGAAAGGATAGGGGATAGCGGTATATTCTTCAAGCCATTCCAGAGAGTAAAATACTTCATCCAGTATGTCATCAATCTGGGAAAGCTTGTAAGGATCCGTTTCTCTATGGTAAAGTCCTATTGTACGGCCGGTTTCATCCCTTTTTTCAGCTTTTTCAAACTCTCCTGCTACAAAAGAGAAGAGATATGTGCTCAGAGGCTCTGTAGGGCGGAATGAATATGTAATCGTTTGATTATCAGCATTTGTAACACTTTCGTTAACCGGACTGTTGGCTATTGCTTTCCATTTATTTGGTACAGAGAGAGTTAGAATATAGGAGGCTTTTAGGTCCGGTTGGTCAAAACAGGGAAAGAGTGTACGTGCTCTGTCGGGTACCAACAGCGTGTACATAAAATTATCCCTTCTGTTGAGTGATTGTTTTCCTGCGGAAAATTTGATTCTTATGCTATTCCGGCCTTCCGGCAGAAGAGAGTAAGGTATGATAATATGTTCATTTTCAAATAGATAATCGCAATTCACGTTATTTAACTCTACGGAATGAAGCATTTCCGCCTTTTCCTTGAAGTCCACTACAAAAGGATAGTCACCCACTCTGTTGAAATCAAATGAAATAAGGATTTCCGATGAAATATCTTCACCAGCATTTTCCGAAATTTCAAATCTCAAGTCATAGTTGAGATTGGTTATTGTATTTTTCCTTAAATCAGCAAGTTCATAACTAACACCAGGTTCGGTTATTCCGGCAATATCCCATTTTTGGCAGCTTGCTGCCATTAGAGTCAGTGCCAGTGTCAAAATGATTACGCTTCGTATTTTCATAGCAAATTGATGATTGAAACAGCTTTAGCTATTAGCTATTGGCCATAAGCCGTTAACTTTTGGCCGTTGGAGATTCCTAGAACATAATTGTTTATTACATCAAAAGTTTCAGCGGAGAAATCGGATTTGAATCCTTTGATGTCGGAGGTAGTGACTATCTTGAGATACTCTTTCAGATAGAGGTCGGAGAGGGGATAGTAGCTCCAGTGCCATTTCTCTTCGCCATGTCCGGTGGTGCGCCCTTCACTGTATGGCTGGAAGAAGCCATATTTGTGTGCATTCTTTTTAAGCCACGCGTATGCCTTTTTCCCCTGAGGAGAGTTCCAGTAGGAGAGTTGTTTGGATATAAGATCTATTTCCGTACCCCAATGGTGTCGTGATGTGCCGGGGAGAGAGTTATATTTGAGAACTTTTTTAGCACACTCAATGCGATCGGGATATTTCTCTGAGTTTTCTTTGATTTTGGTCTCCCAGATATATTTCTGAGTGTAGAAATTTCGGGAGGCGGATGTCACCCGCAATGTGATGCCTTCAGCCTTTGCATCTGCATACATCTTCTCGAAGGCTGCCAGGACAGGTTTCTGAATATAGGAGTTCTCCTTGCTAAGTCCGGTATATTGGGATGGAATGTTTACAAAATTCGGGTCATCACTATAAGTGTATTTGCCTATCAGGAATTCCTTGGTCGGGTATGTGGAGTCTTTCCGGAGCATACCGCCTGTATTATCTGATGTAGAAACCTCCTTGTAGGGGGTTACGATGAGGGTTCCGTCATCAAGGACGCGTATCAAATTGTTCTTGATGTCATTTTCGGAGAGTTTTTTCATCAGTTGTGCTACGGAGTTGGTGGGGTCAGGCTCAGGGCCGCCTCCGGGTTTCATCTTGAAGGAGTGTATTTTTCCTCCGAGCAGCACTCCGTTGCGGTCAACCTGCACCTCCAGGATGGGGGAGTGGCCTCTGTTGCCGGTGACATTCATCCCGGTTGTGGTGCAGAAGTTGCCCAGACTGTAGGCAATTATTCTGCCCTTGTAGCCCTCTATGGCACGAGTTACATGAGGGCCATGGCCGAATACTATGTCTGCACCCAGATCGATGCACAGGTGTGCGAATTTTCTCAGATCGCCCCTGTTTTCTCCGTGAAAATATTCAGTTCCGTAGGGGAGAGGATTGCAGTGGCTGCCTTCATCACCCCCGTGAAATGACACGATAAGTATGTCACTATTGGCTTTTACCTCTTCGATAATTTCGCGAACGAGTTTCTCATTGGTATGTTTGAGAACATAGGAGTTGTAGCCGAAGGCGCAAAATCCGAATTTTACCCCTTTAACCTCTTTATATGCGCTCCTGCATTCGGGCAGACCTGCATATCCTATACCGA
>JAGONS010000042.1 GCA_017992915.1 Bacteroidales bacterium
CAGGAATTTCCGTTATGGAAAAATTGGGAAAAATGGTATCGTAGAACTTCCATATGCAAATGGTAAGTTTGCCATGTATATCATCCTGCCTGACATAAAGGGCGGTAATGGTTTGGAGAGCCTGCTCGCATCCCTCAATCAGAAGAGTTGGTCTACAGCCTTAGCATCAATGTCGAATGATGCCCTTGTAAAGCTCCGGCTACCCAGGTTCGAGATAGAGGATAAATACAACCTCAATGAAATGTTAAATGCATTAGGAATTCGTCGTGCTTTTGATCCTAATAATGCCGAATTTGACAAATTGCTGTCCCATCCCGCCATCAAAGATTTCTTTATCGGATCGGTTATCCAGAAGGCTCGTATAAATGTTACTGAATGGGGTACAGAGGCGGCAGCCGTTACAGCGGTACAGATAGGATTCACCTCTTTTCCCGGTCAGCCTGATAAGGCGATTGAATTCTTTGCCGACCATCCCTTCGTCTATACCATAGTTGAAAAAACTTCCGGAGTGATACTCTTCGCAGGAGTATTTAATAGTCTGTAGTGGGTAGTCTGTAGTGGGTAGTGGTGCAGGGTGTAAGGTTACTTTTGTTTTATTTCTAAAATGCATTATATTTGCAGCATAATAGAAATAAAATAATGAAATGAATTATCTGGAATTTAGAGCGCAGCTATTTGATTTGGCATGCTTCAATATCCATCAGGTATATGCATGGCAACCCGATTTTGACCGGAATAACCTTACACGCTGGGTGAAAAAAGGCTACCTTATCCGGCTGAGGCAGGGATATTATGCCTTTTCTGAATATAAGGGCAAGCCTGATTATCCTCTCTATTTTGCCAATAGGATGTACCATCCCTCTTATATAAGCCTCCACACGGCATTATCTTTCTACGGAATGATACCGGAAGCGGTGGTACAGATCACCAGTATCTCATCGCTGAAAACAGCATTCTTCGCCAATGATTTCGGCGAATATTCCTACAAAAACGTCAAGGAAAACCTGATGTTCGGATATGATTTAAAGCAAATGGCAGACAACCGTACCATACGGTTTGCCACACCGGAGAAAGCTCTGCTGGATTTGCTCTACCTATATCCCTTCTATAACACTGAACAGGAGATGGAAGAGTTGCGTTTGGATGACTATTTTATGCATGAAAATTTGAATAAGGATTTACTGATGAAATACCGCGAAAAATTTCAAAGCAAGGCGCTTGACAATCGGATAGGGTTACTTTTTAAGGCTTATGATTTATGATACGGATTGAACAAATCAGAAATTTTTTTCCGGCTCAAATCCGCGGAGATTCGGGATTTGATAAATATATGCTGAAAGAGTATTTGCAATTGATGATTCTGGATTATCTTTCATCTACTCCAAGCATCCGAAAGATGGCTTTTATCGGAGGAACGAACCTTCGTTTGGTCAAAGGAATAGATCGTTTTTCCGAAGATTTGGATTTCGATTGTAAGGAGTTCTCAAAAACGGAATTTATTGAAATGACAAACGGAGTAATTCAATTTTTGGAACGTTCCGGCCTTCGTGTGGAGATCAGGGATAAAGAGAATCCGAAACTGACGGCATTTAGAAGGAATATTTATTTTCCCGAATTGTTGTTTGATTTGGGATTGAGCGGTCATAAAGAAGAACGTTTTTTGATAAAAATTGAAAGCCAAGATCAGGGAATCTCATACCCTCACGTTATGACGAATATCAAAGGTTGCGGCTTCTTTTTTCCTTTTCCCGTTCCCTCTGATGGTGTTTTATGCAGCATGAAGATAGCTGCCATGTTAACTCGAGCTAAAGGACGTGATTTTTACGACCTGATGTTTTTACTTCCGCAGTCAAAACCGGATTATGACTTTCTTTCAAAACGTTGTGGAATACACAATTTGCAAGAGTTCAAACAAGCAACATCCGAGCTGCTCAAAACAATAGACTTGAATAAAAAGCAAAAAGATTTTGAACACTTGCTTTTCAACAAAACAAGTAGTGAGAAAATTTTGCGGTTTGGGGAATTTGTGGAGTATTTGTAGGGGTGCCAAATGATGTCAAAAACATATATCCATCCGAGGCTTGGTGAGATTATTATAAGAAAAAGCCGGCTGTCGAGAAGAGTTAAGTTGATTGTGCACCCGATGAACGGGATTTCGGTAACGGTGCCATGGCTCGTCAGCTATTCGAGGGCAATCGCTTTTGTTGAGGAGAAAGAGGAGTGGATAGCGGCTACGCTTCTAAAACAGAGCAAAAAGAGGAAGGAGGAGGCAGTTCGGATCGCTCCCGACCAACCCCTTAAATTGATTACCGGAGAGATTCCATACGAGAGGCTCAAAAGAGCCTCGACGGATGGTATTATATCGGAAGAGGCTATTTTAAAGATAATTCGCTCTGAAGCCAAAAAATATCTTCCGCAGCGAGTGGAGCTGCTCGCTACCAAATATGGTTTTAAACCCGGTAAAGTGACGGTAAGAAATAATCGCACAAACTGGGGCAGTTGCTCAAAATCGGGAAATATCAGCCTCAACATTCACCTTATGCGGCTCACTCCGGAGCTTGCCGACTTCGTGATTATTCACGAATTGTGTCATTTGATTCATAAAAATCACGGACCCCAATTTCACGCCCTGCTCAACTCTCTTTGTAACGGCAGAGAAAAGGTGCTGAACATAATGCTTAAACAACAGAGACCTCAAGTGCTATTTGTTACTGAATAGAGCCTGTAAATCGCAGCTAAAAAGGTTTTGGAGCTCTTACCTCACTCAAAACGTAACCCTATAACTCAATGACGGCATGATTGGGAATAACGAAAGTTGTTTCCAATTATTGTTTTTGATTTGCACACATGAAGAAAGTCATTATTTTCCAAAAGAGATCATCAGTCCCGCAGAGAGAAGCCGGCGATTTTGACCGGTATAAGTCATAGTTTGCTCCGGTAAATGATATGTGTATTTAAAGGAGGTGTTTGCAAAAGTAAAGCGAACAAACAATCCAACCCACTTGTATGTCAAACCGGCTTCCGGTGCAAAATAAGGGGTGACTTTCATGTCATTCACTACGGTTAGTCCGGCTGCCATTGCAAGGTAAGGATTGAATGCGCCACAGAATTTGAATGATTGCTTTGCTTTAAGAAAAACAGGAACAATCATTTTGTCGGCACTGGGTCTATTTGCCAGCAGTCCCACACCGAGTCCGACAAAAGAACCTTTTCCGAAATTTACGCCATGCACGGTTTGAACATCAATACCTGCACCAAAATGTTCATTCAAGCTGCTGACTCCTCCTATTGATATTTCTCCGGCATAATGTTTATTTTGAGCCGAAGCACACATCCATATTGACAGTAAAGCGAAAACAACAATTATTAATTTTTTCATAATTATTTTGAGTAATTAGTTTATTATTTTGCAATATGTGTGTCCACAGAAAGTTGTGGATAATTATTCTTTAGTTTCACAATTACAACTTTTATGATTTTTTACCGGACATAAGTGATACGTTATTTTTTCAGTTAATTTTTCAGTATTTTTCCGGATATATCCAGTCGGTTTCTTTGACATTCCAGCCGCTTAGGATTCCAAAACCGCCTGCGACATTTGAATATGAAATATTCGTTCGTAAAAATCCGTAGTCTGCGTAGCGGTCGTGCTTATTGTTGAGCGATACCACATATTTGTAAAACTCCTCCGGAAATCTGTATACTCTTACTTTATATCTGCGAATCTCATCATATTTTCCCCAGAAGAGTTTCAACCAAAAGGCATCACCAAGGTCCATACTCAGATGCACTTCACCATTTTCAAATAGATCTGATGACCATATTCTCACAACTGAACGGCGTCCGCCAAAAGCCCAGCCGTTAAAACCCATATCGAGCCAATCCGTGTTTATTGCCATTCCTGTTGTTCCGGTGGCCATGTCAAACGGTAATAGATGGCCGGTTTCGACATAGTTAGAGTCGTTTTGAGAGACTGTTCTTTCACACACCACCGCCAGACCATACCAACTATTTTCCTGATAATCATCGATAAACGAGACACCGGCATGCAATGAAACACCGGCGCGTCCTTCGCTTAATTTATATTGAAAATCCGGAACTTCCGCAGGCACTAATGTGCTAGCATAAATTGACTCAACTCTCTCCAAGTAAGCCTCGATTTCTACAACATCATTTTCTTTCATACCATTTGGCACGAACCAACATCCGGTCGGTACCGAACCAACCCATTTGTCAGCATATTCAACCCTCTGAATCTCTCCATTGACCTTTACTTGCAGATTGGCATCACTCAGATAGGGAGAACCCTCATATCTGGTGCCGATGGGAATTGTACGATAGAGCTGAATAACGGTAGTATCTTGCGGTCCCGGACAGCACTGCAGAAAGAGTTTCGGCTCATTTTGCGGATAATCGGTAATTTCAATCTCACAAGCCTGACAAAGCAGGACTGACATTACTATGCAAATAATATGTTTAATGGTTTTCATGGTCAAAATTTTATAGTGTAACTAAATGATGGTATAAGTGGCAGAACTCCTACACCAACGCCTTTAAACAGGACATAGCCCGGATCAATTGTAGGATTTGTACGATCTATGTCTTCACGTCTTAAGGCACCAAAGAATGGGTTTAGTCTGCAGTATAAATTGTAGATGCTGATATTCCAGACCGATTCATGTCCCCGAAGGGTCTTTTTGTAAATATTCACACCAATATCAAGTCTGTGGTAGTCGGGAAGCTTGACATTGTTCGGCTCTTCATAGATAAAGTGACCATCGAAAAAGTAATGTTCCTTTCCGGCGAACTCATCGAGCAAGGCGTTTATATTTGTATAGACTCCTTGAATATAATGAGTCGGCAAAGTCATTCTGCTGCCGCTGTGAAAGTGCCATGCTCCATAAAGCTCCCATTTGTCATTTATACGCCAATTGGCTTGCAGAGTGAGCTTGTGCCTGTTGTCATTGCGATCGCGATACCAATCTTTCCATATTCCCTCAAATAAACGTTCATTCCATGAAAGGGTATAGAAGGCATTCAGACTCAGCGCACCTGTCTCATATCCCAAGTCCACCTCCATGCCATAAGAACGCCCTTTTCCCACATAATAATGGTTTTCCCAATCATTTAACTTCGTAAAAAAGGAGTTTGCGTGGCCATACTCCAGGAGGTTATTCTTCGATTTGTACCAACCCTCGATGTTCAGATAGGTATGGTGTGGAAATTTGAAATAGATACCTGCTGCTGCCTGTCTCGATCGCATCGGACCGACATATTGGTTGGAGGGTACCCAACAATTTGTGGGAAGCTCAAGGTAGCTTGGTGAAAGCCGGTGTGAGAACTGGCTCATTTCGGTATAAGAGAGTTTGGCTCTAGCTTGGGGTGTGAAGCGGATCATCAAGGCAATTCTCGGTTCAAGTGAATTCCATATTTTCCCGGCTGAATTATACATTGTGTATCTGAAGCCGGCATTTGCCCTGAACCATTTTGTAATCTCAATTTCATCCTCAAAATAAAGGCCTGCCTCTCTGCCGGAAGCGAGCAACGTGTCCATTTCCGTATAATTATTCAAGAATGTGTCCTCTCTCTTATTATACTCATTATAGGAATATTCAGGCCTGTATAAGTGCCAAATATAATCTACGCCAAATCGCAAATGATGACTCTTATTCGCAATCCAACTGAAGTCTGCGGTTATTCCCAAATCATCCATTTTATTGCGGTTAGTCAGTAGCTTACCCGAATTGGTCCATGAGGCCGGATACTCTTTATACGTAGGCTCTTGAGAGTCAAAAAAAGAGTTATAATCAAGTTTAGACCTGGAGCCCGACCAATAGACAATGATTCTGCTATTTAATTTTGAAGAGATTTCGTTTTGCCAATTTAGAGAGGTCAGAATATTGCCCCACCTCATATTCCATTCGTCATCTGCCATCCAAAATCTTTTCTCACCACTATAAGCCTCGTACTCGCTACTCTTTAAACGATCTTTACCGGCATATATATTTGCATAAAGGCGGTTTTTCTCATTTAACTTATGGGTTATTTTAAGATTAAAGTCGCCAAATGAATACAAATTCATTTTCTTGGTAGCATCTTCATTGCTTTTTGCGTTTTGGATTGCAAAAATGGGATAGAGGATAGCATCCGCCCAAGATCGCCTGAGTGCAACATTGATTGAAGTGCGATCTTTTACCAGCGGTCCCTCAAACTTTCCGCGAGTCTCGAGAAGTCCGATTGAAAACAGACCTTTGTAATCCGTAAAGCTGCCTTCAGCGGTTGAAATATCCACTACGGAGGAGGTTCTGCCACCGCATCGCGCAGGGAAGCCGCTCTTGTAGAAATCAAGATTTTCTATGACATCCGTATTGAAAGAGGAAAAAATTCCTCCGAGGTGACCTGTCTGATATATAGGAACACCATCCAGAAGGAATAGGTTGTCCGAGCCATCCCCTCCGTGAACATAAAGGTCGGAGAGCATTTCAACTCCCGAAGAGATTCCGGAGAGTGTCTGAAGTGTTTTAATCACGTCCGGTGCGCTTCCGGTTGCAAATGCGCGGCGAAATGCCGCCCCATCTATTCTAATCAATCCCGTCTGAGTGGAATTGACGTCTCTGTTAATCATTCCGGTGATAGTGGCAGCGGCAATGGTATCAAAATGAATTTTTTCCTCACAGCAAACAGGATTATCCATATCGATTGCAACAGGTTTGGAAGCCGTAAGGATTACATATTTTTTCTTCCTTTCCCAGTTTATGCCCGAGCCGTCAAACAAAGCTTTCAAAGTTCCATCCAAGTCCTGTTTCTTTAGTTTTTTGCCGTTATATGGGGCATTGACCGGCAATTTTGAATCATATACGAAATTGACTCCGTACTGTTTGCCGATCAAGACCATTGCATCCTTAATGGATACCTGAGCAAAAATTGAAATGGAAAAGAAAAGGGCTAGTATAAGTGTAACTATCTTCTTCATTTTTCAACATTTATCGAAATATCCAACGCAGACTCTATCAACGATACGATAAAGTCAATGTCATCATCAGGGAAAGTTGCAGTCAGGTGCTTCCGGGTCGGTGAGGTAGTTAGTGTACACCCATAGTACGCTGAAAGTTCCTTCAAGACATCTTCAATGGGAGCATCTTCATACACAAATATATGGGTTTGTGCTACATCGGGATTGAAAATGGTAACTTCCTCGCTCTTTTCTACTACCGGCTTCTCTTTATTAAGCGTATTAACAACACCTATGCTTGCAGCAACAACGATTGCCACTGAAGCTGCAACCGCTGCGGCCGTTGTCCACCATCTACGGCGGCTTAACCTTGAGGTTGTAGTCTTTTGATTGAAATCGGCTATTGCCTTCTTTGTATCAAATCTCCCTTTTTTGTATTTGGAGACAACAAATTTCAAATCGTCTTCGTTAAAATCAGTCATAGTATTATTCTTTTCTCACTACTATGACGGAGAAAACGACAAAAATGACTACTGTTTACGCAAAAAAGTATAGAAAAATTTTTCTGACACTGCCCCGAAGAGCCTGCAAAGCCTTGGTAATGTGGTTATGAACGGTGTTTTTCGAGATACCGAGTTGAGATGCAATTTGTTCGTAAGTGAGACCATCTCTTTTATGTAATAGAAAGACTTCCCGTCTTTTTTCCGGCAATTCATCAATTGCCGTCCAAAGATTTGCCCATACGAAAGAACGTTCCTCATTTTCGGAGTCGACAATATCTATCTTGTGTTCCTGGAGACTCTCATATTGAGGGTTATTTTTGATAGCATCCATGCATCGGTTATGTACAATCCTGTAGAGGTAGGACTTGGCGGAATCGGGGACAAATCCCTCCCGGGTCTTATTCCAATAGGCAATAAAGGAGTCTTGAACAATATCTTCCACCATATCCGCATCCGGCAAATACTTTGAAGCATAAAGACACAACGGCCTGTAGTAAAGTCGAAACAGAGCTTCAATATTCTTATTCTTTGCCGTCATAAATCGTACATATCTCCTTCACAAAGATAGAGTTTTCCCTCAAATCCGATGCCGCAACAGCCTCCACTCCACACTCAGAACTAAAAATGGGGCCGCAGCCCCATTTTCATTCCTCCCAAATCAGCTCATAGTCTATGAGCTTTTGTTCGAGATTGGCGCGGAGGACGCGCACTTTGACTTTGTCTCCGAGGGTGAATTTTCGGCCGGAGGCCTTGGCGACAATCTGGTATTTTTCCTCATCAAAGACCAGGTAATCCTTGGTAAATTCCCTCAACGAGACCATACCCTCAATCTTGGTAGGCTCGATTTCCACATACATTCCCCACTCTGTGAGACCTGAGACAGTACCTTCAAACTCCTGCCCGATCTTGTCCTGCATAAATTCGACGAGTTTGAGTTTGATGCTGGCGCGCTCGGCGTCGGTAGCCAGCTGTTCCCTCTCGGAGCAATATTTACAATTCTCTTCGTAATAGGCTTTGTCCTGAGATTTGGCTCCGCTAAGATATTTTGTAAGCAAACGGTGCACCATCATATCGGGATAGCGTCTGATGGGAGAGGTAAAATGGGTATAGAACTGGAATGCCAGACCATAGTGGCCGATATTGTCGGTGGAATAGACGGCACGTGACATAGAGCGGAGTGCCATCATCTCGATAGCATTCTCTTCTGGCTTATCTTTGATACCGGTCATAAGCTTGTTGAGGCTTCTCGCTATGTTTTTCGGGTTATCGGTGTCGCCCAGAGTGTGACCGAAATTCTTTGCAAAGCGGCGCAACTCCAGGAGTTTGTCAGGATTGGGGTTGTCGTGCACACGATAAACAAAAGTGGGGTTTACCGATTTGCATTTTCTGGCTACCTGATGAGCCACATAGCGGTTTGCCAATAGCATAAATTCTTCAATAAGCCAGTTGCTTTCCACGGACTCCTGGCGGCATACATCCAGCGGCTTGCCCTCTTTATCCACGATTACCTTCATCTCGGGACGTTCAAACTTGATGGCACCGTGTTCGAAGCGCTTCCTTCGAAGGATTGTGGCGATGGAGTGGAGTTTGAGTATCTCTTTGCAGAGAGGTCCGTGCATATCTTCGATGATCTCCTGTACCTGCTCGTAATCAAATCTGTGGTCGGAGTTGATGATGGTGCGTCCGAATTTGGCATCCAGCACCTTTGCGTTGTCGTCAATTTTAAAGATGACCGAGTAACAGAGTTTGTCCTCGTGCGGACGCAGTGAGCAGAGATTATTGGAGAGTTTTTCCGGGAGCATCGGTATGGTTCTGTCCACCAGATAGACGGAAGTTGCGCGGTTGAAAGCTTCTTTGTCCACCGGAGTATCGGGTGTTATGTAGTGCGTCACGTCCGCGATGTGGATTCCCACCTCCCAGATCCCTTTTTCCAGCTCTCTTATCGAGAGTGCATCGTCAAAGTCCTTGGCATCCGAAGGGTCGATGGTAAAGGTGGTGACGGGGCGATAGTCCCAGCGTTTGGCGATCTCATCGGCGGTTATCACATCTGAGATGGCGTTGGCAGCACTCTCCACCTCCGGTTCGAAACGGTAGGGGAGATTGTATTGCGCAAGGATGGAGTGCATTTCGGTATCATTTTCTCCGGGGACTCCAAATACATCCACTATTTTCCCTATGGGTTCAGGACTGCGGCGTGGCCAATCGGTCACCAGCACAGCTACCTTGATTCCTTTTGCCGCCTTGATGCCACCCATTTCCGGAAGGTCATCGAGGCTATCTACGGGGATGCGGATGTCGTAGGGCATATTGCGGCTCTCCACTATGGCCCAAACCTGCTTTCCGACTATGTGCAGCACTCCGATATGGGGTTTTCGCGAACGCTCTATTATGTGTTTTACTTCGCCTTCGATTCTTCGTACTCTTGGGTCTATGTTTTTGGGAATAAGAATCTTGACACGGTCTCCGTGCAGAGCACCGCGCATCTTGCTGATGTGGATGAATATATCATTGGAAATACCGTCAACAGTTACAAATCCGAATCCGTCTCTGGTAAGATTGATTATGCCTTCAGCCTCGACTTTACTTTTGCTTCGCCTGTCGGATGCCTTTACGGGGTCCTGCATCTTTCTTGTACTCTTTTTACTCCCTTTGGAAGATTTGTTCCCGCTGAAATCATTTTTCTTTCTCTTTGTTGCCATAATTCGTAACTTTGCCCATTGCTCCGTTCGGACGGAAAAATATTGTAACAAATTTAGTAAAAATAGAACAGATAATGAATAAAAAAGTACTCTTGATAATAATGGATGGCTGGGGAGAAGGGCGTCAAGATCACTCTAATGCTATATATACAGCCGGAACACCCGAA
>JAGONS010000005.1 GCA_017992915.1 Bacteroidales bacterium
GGAAAAGGAGAACCCCATTTTAACCAATTCGTCGTAAGCAGCGTTCAGGTATTTTTCGAACTGTTCAGCTTCGTAGTCATGCACATGGTATCTGCAGTAACACACCTTGAATCTTTTTCCGGCACCGAAGGATTTAGTGCTTCCTCCCGTTTGCACATAATTCTTCACCAATCCGAAGGTGAGGTCCATTTTTTTGCCTTTGGCATCGTTATCGGGTTTTGAGGGTTGAAGCTCGAACACATACTTCCCCTCTTTCAAGGTAGATTCCACTAAGGAGTAATTCAATTTCGTTTTATTTGACGACGGCACAAAGGATTCTTCACCCATTGCCATGAAAAGGTTATCTCCTGCATTGTTGTCGGGAGTTACGGTTATGATTATGGGTTTGGAAAAATCCGCAGGCAGACCTGTTACGGTGTAATAGTCGGATGCTTTGTTCGTGCCGAAAACATTTTCGGAAGTCTGCTTTTTCAATTCCATCTTCATGTCAGAAGAGAAGCTACCTGAGGGTATTTCAATTTCGATGGTGCTACTCTTTAGTTGACCCCCGTTCGCTCCTATGGTAGTTGACAGAAGTGACTCTCCTCCGGAAAGCTTCTTCGCCACCCCATCGGCCTCATAATAGATATGCCCCAATCCATTGTACGACTTATCTGTGATGAACAAACCGCTATGAAGATCATACAGCTCTCCCTCCTGGATCCTTCCCGAGTAGAGCAATACGGCATTTACGCCGGTATTGTCATCAAATAAGATCTCTGTCGACGCATACAGGGTAAATTTGTCCTCCTTGCCGCTGATGACCACCGAATAGGTATCCGAATAGGAGCCGGTTTCCAATTTCAGCGTTGCGGTGAATTGTTCGTTGTCTTGCTCACTTATAGTCAGCACCTCGTCCTCGTATTTCGTCCCCGGGGAGTCATCATCCTCAAAGCTCGACTTTTTCATCGTCTGGTCATCTGCCAGATATGTTCCCTCAATATTGGGTGGATTTGTGCCATAGTGGACGGGCATGCCCTCCCCCCTGATGATTTTCATCATTTCCGGAGATATTATGCTCTTTAACTTCTTATTTAAAAGAGCCTCCTTGGAGTCGACGATGTCTCCCGGACAGGCGGTAAGCAGCAGGAGTGATACCGCCAGCAAAATGTAGCTGAGCTTTTTCATACGATCGTTTTTTCTTTATAGTTAAGTGTACAGAACCTTTTATGTATATATTTTAATAATGTCTCCGTTTTTATGTGATCCCCACAATTTGGAGGAATTAACATTATTCGGAAGCCCTCATTAATCGGAAAAGTTCTGTCTTAATCAACTCAAACAAGTTCCCCATTGTTGAATTGTCTCCCCAAAGATAACTTTTTTTCTTCAAAGTCCCTGATAATGATGACTTATTGATCTCTATCATCCTTGATAAATTTAATGATTGTTTCATAAAAAATGCACCTCAAAAGTTTTTTGTTCAACTTTTGGGGTGCATGTCTCTCTATTTTTGGGGTTCATCTCTTTTTTAATTGGTAGCTACTTTAGCATGAAAATCTTTACTATTACCGCATTTCTCAATCTCTCATTTTAATTCTTACCTTTCTCATGGACTTACGGCTCTTTTCCGCTGCAAAGCCCATTACATGGCTCTCTACAGAGGCTTCAAGCGTACTGCTGAGCTTGGACTGATCCTGGGCTGCTACCGCCTCAAGAAAGTCACGCACCAGTGCCAAATCGCCTCCGCCATGGCCTGAGCCTTTATATTCCTCCAATTCTTCAACCTCTCTCGACCAAATTTTAGTCTTGCCGGTCTTAAAATCCCAAGCTACAAATTTGCTCATATCACCCTCAATAAAGCCCTTTGTGCCCATGACGCGAGTACGGCGACCTCCCCAGGGTGTAAAGGCATCCATTGTAAATGTGGCTGTCCTGTCATCTTCAAATAGCAGAGTTGTCACATAATGGTCGGGTTGGTCATTATCACACTGGAAAACACAGCGCCCATAACCTGTAGTGCGAAGTTTTTCTAAAATTTCCCCTTCATCGTTTCTATCCTTAAGGTCGAAGACTCCAAGGTGTTTTTTACGCCTCACATATACATCCATTGCTGAGAATGGACATGTATCTTCATGTGGACAGCCATCGGTACATCTGAATGGCGCGCCCTCCGGCTTATTTTCCGCTTTGAATAAATGGAGTGACCCTTCCGCTGAAATGACCTTGCAAGGCTTATCAATCAGCCAACGCAAGATGTCGAGGTCGTGACAGGATTTTGCGAGAATAATAGGGGTTGTTTCCTTCTCCACTCTCCATTTGCCACGAACATAAGAATGCGCCATGTGAGCAAATTCTATCGGTTCCATATGTTGAATGCTCACAATTTCTCCGATAGCTCCGGACTTGAGATATTCCTTTAGTGCAATGAAATAGGGTGCGTATCTCAGCACATGACATACTGCCACAACCCTGTTGTATTTTTCCGTCTGACGCAATATGTCCCTACACTCTCTCTCGGTTTGGGCGATGGGTTTTTCCAAAAGCACGTCATAACCCAGCTCCAAGGCCTTCATGCAAGGTTCATAATGCAGGTCATCCGGTGTAGCAATTACTACAACATCGGCAAGCTTTGGTTGCTCTAAAAGCTCTTTAAAGCCCACAAATGCATTTTCCTTAGGAATACCGTGTTTTTTAATCATTGCATCCCTACGACCTTCTATCGGTTCTGCCACACCCACGATCTTAAAGTTCTCCGGATATCTTTCCGCAAAAGCCGCATAGATTCTTCCCCGATTCCCCGCTCCAACTATTATACCTGTAATCTGCTTACCTCCCGTATCGGGCCTCAAACTGCGTAGTGGAAAATGAATCAGTTCTTCCGGTGGTAGTTTTGCAAGTTCTTCGGCTGACTTTGTTGCCATGCCTCTCGCCATTGCAAAGGGGTCTGTTAAAGCCATTCCTGCGGTTACCAGACCTATACGCTTAAGGAAATCTCTTCTAATCATGATATATAGTTTAGTGTTATTATCCTCCTCTTACTCTGCAAATTTATAAAAGGTTTTAAAATATCGCAACCCCTCTTTAGTCAAGAAATTAAAAATTCCCTCTCGCCATTTTGGCGGGAGGGAGTTTTTGGTTTAATGTGTTTTTACTACTTCTCTAAATTGCCGGAGAGGTTGTAATTTCCTTTACTTTTATTTCCGAACCGGTATTGTCGGTATACACAGCATAAACTCTGTCCGCTGTATCGACTTTATTTACCGCAGCTACTTTCGTGCTGCTCTTCACCGTTATGTCTGCATAAACCGTTTCAGTCGAGATTCCTCCTACTAAATACTTGGCAAACAAGTAAGAGCCGGAAAGACCTGCAACTTCACAATTATGAGATAAGCTATGAGGAGATAGAGTCGCGGTTATATTATTCGCAGAAATAAAGGCAGCGGGGCTCTCCTGAATGATGGCTGTTCGATTTCCGTTGCTATCTTTATAAAGAGCAATAACATTGTAGCCGTCATATTCTAAATCGAATACGCTACATCCATTTGTGCTGCCTGAATTGGCACTTGCCGAAGGTGTTTTTATGGCTATATAATAATATTGATCGGTATATCTACCCGACCTTTGCCAATTTCTATAAGGTGCTATAATATAGTAGTTCCCTGCTCCATCCACAGCAATACGTGAGCCACCTTCGTAATAAAAGCCTTGATAAAAAATCTGATCATAATATTCACGCCACCCATTGTATATTAGTGTCTTTTGGAATGTGCCGGTAGTATTTTGCGCGTACATAATATCAGGATGATCATATGGATCTCCCGTGTTTCCTTTCGTATCGGTATAGGTAACATGGGCATAACCGCTACCATCCACATCTATATCGGGTTTTGAACAAGAGCCTGAATAGTTCGTTTCAATATAAACAAGTGAACTCCAGCTTGAGCCATCATATTTGGTGTAGGCAATTTTACCTCCTGTGGTGAATACAACATGTGGTTTATTGGTTCCATCTATTGCAATGCGCGCTTCCGTACCTGCGCCTAAAAGGGTTTCACCCGACCAGGTGTTTCCATCTTGCGTGCTGTTATAATATACATTTCCGCTCTTGGAGTAAACCACACCGATAAAATCGCTGCCGCCGTCGGCATGCATCAAATCACCCGTAGGAGGTGGAGGCGGAGGGGTAAACGCATTATCGGTAAAATAGAGTTTGCTGCCATCCCATAACGCGTAGAGATGATACGCACTTCCTTCCTGCATGGCAGAACTTCGCGCCGGCTTGCTGTTTTCTGAAACATAGTTTGTCCCTCCGCCGGCCAGAGCGTTCAATTTGATTTCAGGAGTATTGACAGATTTAGGCATCACCCATTGTGCCAATTGTACGGTGCTTCCGGCAGGGATAGTAACAGTTCCGGCACTTGAAGGGGTTACCGTAACATCTGTAACCAGCTGTCCGATCAAATCGTGGTGAGGGGCAGTGGTGCCACCCGAGTAGGTGTAATACCAAGTCGTTCCCCCCTCGTTTACCAATGTAGGAGTAATAACAAAGTCCGCTGCTGAACTATTCTTGAAATTGAGGCATTGCAATACTCCCAAATGATTGAAATAAATGGAGATTTGACCTAACGGGGGTGTAATTGAAACCTCACCGGATACGGGCACGTTGTTCAACTCGGACAACAAACTGAAGCCCACAGGGGAAACGTTTACGTTTATCTTACCATTCATTTGGTCTAAAACAAACGGTGCTCCGTGAAGGGCGTAAATTGTGAAAGGATATCCAATGTTAATCTCTCCCGGCCCTGTCGGAATAGTGACGATAAAGGAGGCTTTCTTTCCGTCCTCGGAAATATTCTGCGAGGTCAACGTTACGGGAGTTCCCTGTAAAAGCGTGGTACCTTGCTCGAAGAAGAAATTAATTACATCATTCACTTTCCATTTAACGATAATATTCTTCGTTCCTATGTCAGGTTCCAAGTTGAGACGGGTTTGCGGGGCTCCATTCGGCACGGATGCCGTCATCACAAGTGTTCGTCCTTCCGTCTCCGGATTCGGTTGCTCGTTGTCAATCTCATTTTTGGTGCATCCTGTAATAATAAGAAGTGCCGATGCTATCCATAAAAAAATTATATTTCTCATATCTCTGTTCTTTATTAATGTGAAATTTGTTTAGAAGTTTGGATGTGATCACATTTTTACCAATCCTCACCATAAAAATCAGTTACATCACCACTTCCATTCAGGATGTTTTGAGTCAGTTCAATTTCGACAACTTCAATGTCGGGCGCGGTGTATCGTTCCGCGTTAGCCAAGCCTGATTGGCATTCGTTTGATTTAAGTTTTTCCATGTTCATCTTGTTTATTGTTAAAAAAATATAAATCTGCGACCCTGCTATCCGGACTTTTCCGAACACTGATAATTCTGTTATTTCTATATTTTTAATTTACTATTTCTACTAAAGTTAACCGGAATTAAAGAGAAGAATATACTGTTTTTAATAACCGGTATGACCTTCGTAACCACCGGTATGATTTACGTAACAATTGGTCTGTTCTCGAGTGAAAATCGGCGATATTTCCGGTATCTACTTTGTACAAGCAGTACAAATTGCCGCCTCGTTATCACAAAAAACCTCAACAAAGCGCCACAAAAAACCTCAACGAGTTGATTTTATTCAAATGATTTCTCTATGTTTGCACTACTTAATTCCATTCATTATGGCATATTTAAATAGAATGGCAGATAACCTGCTTGAGTCAAATTAGGTTACGTAAGCCTGATCTGTTACTTGTCATCACCGGAGGTCCGATCGCCTAGACACGCCCTGACAGAGTTAAAATCATTCCACTAGGGTGTCTGAAAGAGTAAGGTGCTAAGGATGATGGGTTGCCAGACAGTTCTGATGACCAACGACCACTATCCTAAAGCTAATCAATAAAAATCGGGTTGGAGCTTTGCAACCCCAACCTAATCTCAAGTCTGAACAATTCGGCAATACGCCTGATCCAACTATTCCCGGGACACCAGACGAACGGAGAAACCATGGGCCTTGTTGCTGTTGTCGCCGCTGAAGGCGTCGCCTTTCCAGAAGTGCATGTTCCACGCGGTGGAGCTGCTGAACTCCGGGGACGACCAGTATTCACCGAAATTACCTTGGTAGTGGAGCGTACCACCGAGGGAACGGAGGCCCGCCGCCGGAAACACGCGCGAAACCACGCCAACGCTATTCCAATCGGCACTCTCTGCCTCACCTATCGTGTATGATATGGCGGTTTTCTTCATATCAACCACCATTCGGGCATCCGGATTACCGCCACCCAGGTTTTCCGTCCGGTAACGAGCTATCGCGTATAACGTGTTGGATTGGTGCACGTAGGTTAACGTGGCGTAAACCACGATGCCAATATTACTGAAATCACCGCTCATGGTATAACTTTCACCGCCAACAGTTACAGCCGCGTTACTGAGTGAACGAGCAACAACACCACCGTTGAAATTTACATAAGTATCCGATTCCGGGATAATGGCTCGCCACTCTAGAATAGTGGGGAGGTAGTAATCTTTGCCGCCAAGCGTGGCCGGGGTGGTGTTGTACGCTGTCATGGCATTATTCCAGTTAAAGAGGTACTGCCCTGTGGCGTCGTGACCTGCCTCAAATGTACCGGCGAGATCTGCCATGTTGTGCTCGGCAAAGTAGCTGAGCGGGTTGATCAAGTCGATCGCCGGACTCCAGTTGCTTATAGCACCTTTGTAGCGGTCTCCTGCTGCATAGTTCTTTTCGCTTGCAACTGTGTCGCTTTGGAAAGACAATTTCTCTCCGTACAGTTCTACTCTATATTCTCCACCTGCGATGATCTTCATCACTGCAGGGTCAAAGGAGAGGAAAGCGGTAAGACTGCTTGTAGAAGCCGAGAAAGTTACGCCGGTCACGTTAAGTGTCATCAATTTAAAGACTCCCGCTGCCGTCTCTACCGCCCAGACAATGTGACTGAGCGTCCCTACTTCTTGCGGCACGTTGGTGAGATCAAATCTGATGATGCTGTTTTTCATGACCAATGAAAACGTCTCACTGAGAGGGTTGGCCTCTTCGTCGTACAATAGCAGCTTTTTGCTGAGATGTGCCGTTGTACCATTTCCGTTCTGTGTCTGTTGCCAGAAACCGGCGTCAAGAGGGTTCACGATTACGCCCGCATCCAGCGTAATGATATCCCCGGGATAATAAGCTTTGTAGGATGTTGCGCCTTTTACTTCTATTCCTTGAAAACTATTGCCTCCGGTCCAGTAAAATTTCTCGCATCCCTTATAGGTTGTGCCGTCATATCCGGCGAGCAGAAGGGTGTCACCTGTCTGCCATGAAAGTTTGCGCGTGCCGTCATTATATGATACGCGTGTATCAGCAGGGATCGAAGCGCTTATGGTCACGATCTTTCCCTCTTCCTGCCCGGGCTTGGGAATAGGCTCGAGCGTACAGCCCGCCACCATTATGGCAAGCAGTATAATAATAAATAGTTTTGGTTTCATGTCCGCGTGTGTTACTATTTCTAACAAATTTAGCTAGAACTAAGGATTTTTATGGGCTGTTTTTAACAACCGGTATGACCTTCGTAACCACCGGTATGATTTACGTAACAACCGGCATAATAGGTAAGTATTTTTATACAATTTATAAATACATTTTTTCTATTTCTCGCGTTAATTATTATTTTTGTGAACCGGCTACCTTCACTGTAACGAATAGCAGTTAAAATGTCTGCCTTTTTCAAACAAGTATGGCACTTTTGCCTCGTTTGCCTTGCTTTTATTCCCCTCAAGGCGAGTGCGCAGCATTTGCCTTATATTAACTACAACACGCACGACGGTTTGCCGCAAATACAGGTGCAGTGGTTGTATCAGGATAGCAAAGGCTATATTTGGATAGGTACGAAAGGAGGGTTGGCAAAATTCAACGGTTCTTCTTTCCAACAATTTCTTCATAACGAATATATTTACGGAATAGGCGAGACTCTAAATGGGGATCTTTATGTTACAACGCTCTATAATGTCTATAAAAAAGAAAGAGGAACAATGAAGAGCTTGGCGTCACTCAAGGGGAAAAGAACACATATAATCGCAGGCAAAGAACGCTATTGGTTGTGCGGGATTGACGAAGCGATGGAGTATAGGTCAGACACGCTATATCAAACCATACAAAGCAATATCAACTTTGAAGGAAATTTTACAGGCACGGCTTATGATCGTAAAAATGACCGTTTTTTATTTTCGACCTCAACGAATAAGATTTATACCGTAAAGGAGAAAGAGATAGTGAAGTTGACCCAATTTGAGTTGCCTGTAAAGGTTTTATCCTTTTCAAATGACTCGTTCTGTTATCGTCTACAGCCCTCGGCTACTGAGAATATCTACATCGATCCCGAGAGTCTGGAGATATTGTTGCGATACAAGGACGATAGACACATCCACGACATTGAAATCCACAAACTTCCCGTCCGGCAACACCTTTTGTACAATTTTGATACAAGACAATATGTTTTGCTCGATAGCGCAACACACAATGTGCAACCTATTGAATTACCCTTCGAGGAAGAGGTCTATCCCTTTATCATAGACAAAAATGATAACTACTGGCTGGGAACCGACAACGGTTTATATCAAATCAACAATAAGGGGTTCCGCGCTTATCCACGCACATTCATGAACAATTTTTGGACGATGATACGGGGTAAGGATGGAAACTATTACGGCGGACAATACAGAGTAGGGTTGTTTAAATTGGACCTGGAGAAGCAAGAAAAGAAGGAAATACCGGTGGAAGGTGCTGTTGACACGTATAAAAAAGCTTTTTACTACGGCTCATCGATGGATAAGCAGGGGAACCTCTATTTTCCCACGCATTGTGGCTTGGTAAAATACGATTACAAAAGGGCGAAAATTTTCGATACCGGTGTTTCGATGATATCCAAATATGATCCCTATGAAGATAAAATTGTGTTTGGTTACGATTATGGTATCGGATTTATTGATGACAACGAGAAAATTGAGGCTTTTTTAGACGACTCAGGTGATATTCTCACCTTTCATCCCTCTGCTCTGGAGTTTAAAGCCGACGGCAATATCTGGATTGGAAACCGCTCGGGGCTGGTGCTTTTCGACAAAACCGATAAGCAACTGAAACATGTATCAAATCTGCAATACGATGTCTATCCAAACCAACAGTTGGTTTCGATGACAAAAGACCACAAAGGCAATGTGTGGATTGGCGGCAAGTCCGAACTATGGTTATACAACGGACAAGAAGATAGTTTCACGCATATTGGAGAAGATTATTTCAACACAAAAATCCTCAGTCTTCTCTCTCCCGACCCCACTCTGTTATTGATAGGTACTTCGCGCGAGATATTTGCCATGAGATTGGACAAATTTTATGAGGATGGTGCGATTGAGTTTAAAATGTTCAATCATCGCAACGGTTTTTTCAGCGAAGAGGTAGCGCAAAACGGATTTCTACTCGATGGCGACAGGGTATTCATACCCTCCTCAACCTCCACTAGTGAGCTTTACTACAAGAAAATATCCTTTACACCTGACCACTTTAACCTCTTTGTGACCTCCATCAACGAAACAGGATTGAGCGATGAGGAACAGAGTGGCACGCAACCGTTTTTTGCCGGAAAAGGCAATAACAGACTGACGATTAATTATGAAACCGTGGGGTTCGGATTACCTACCTATCCTGTTTTTAAATACAAATTGGAGGGGAAAGATAACGAGTGGAGCGAATGGACCCAAGCCGGAAATGCTCATTACTCGGGCTTAAGTTCAGGAAAGTACACTTTCCGAGTCGTTGCTAAAACCGGTGATAAACTTGCGCCCTCCGAAGAGAAAGAAAGTTCGGTAGAGATCGTCATTGAGATGCCTTTCTTTAGAGAACCCGATTTCTTCAAGTATGCCTTTTTCGTTTTCGCCCTGCTGACAACTATCGTGGCCTTCCTAATATGGAGAACTTATAAAAACCGTTTGGCGGTTCAGGCGCGCGAAAGAGATATAAAGCTCTTGGAAATTGCGACCTTGCAAACTCAATTAAGTCCTCATTTCATTTTCAACTTTTTGTCCTCAATTCAAAACCTCATCGGTCAAGATAAACCCGAAAAAGCCAATAATTACCTGGTGAAGTTTTCGCGGCTGATTCGCGCTTACATGGAATCTTCAATAAAGTCCTCTCAGGTGCTTAGGCGATCAGTTTTGGAAAATGAAAATAGCATCAGAGAAGAGATAGATTTACTGACGACCTACGTGGAGTTGGAAAAAATGAAGTATCCCGATGAAAAAATAACATTCGCAGTTGAGCCGGAGTCCGACTCGCTATTGGATCACTCTATTCCTCCCATGCTCCTGCAGCCATTCGTGGAGAATGCCATTAAGCATGGGATTCTGCCAAAAGAGGGGCCGGGAAAGGTTGTTGTCCGATTTGAGCAAGAGGATGAAACGCTTGTTTGCAAAATAATCGATGATGGTATTGGGCGTAAACAATCTGCATTAAACAAGGGTGAAGCTGTTAAGGCGCACAAATCGAGGGGATTGGAGTTGATTATGCAGCGGGTAAAACTGCTTAACGAACTTAATTACAACATAAAAATAGAGTTTGAGGATCCGGAATCAGGCGGAACGACAGTTATCATTACCATTCAAAATTAACCCGTTATGGAGAAATATAGTGCGCTTATCGTGGAGGATGTAAAAGAGACCTCCGATTATATTTACCGGCGAGTATCGTTGCTTTGTCCCTCAATCGCGGAAATAGATCAGGCATTGACTCTGAGCGAAGCAGAGAATTTAATCGAAAGCAACAGTTATGACATCCTTTTTCTTGATATCCAAATGCAAACCGGTACCGGTTTCGACCTTTTAAAACGCTTGTCGGATAAGGGTGAGATTAACTTCGAAATCATCTTTATTACCGGCGAAAGTGACAAAGAACATGTTTTGAGAGCCATAAAGTTTTCGGCCATAGATTTCTTGTACAAACCGCTGGATGACAGCGAGCTTGTTGTGGCAGTGAACAGGGCGCTGGAGAAACGCAAAAAACAAGAACTTAACCATCAGGTTAAATTGCTCTTACAACAAATAGATGAGCACTTCGCGGCAAAACCCGATAAAATAGCGTTTCATCTGCATAGCGGAATCTTGCAAATGATACCCGTTGATGAACTCAAATACATAGAGGCCGATGGAGTAGTCTCGAAAGTCTACTTACAAAGTGGTGAAACGATAAAAGTAAATAGGAATTTAGGGTACTATAAGGACCTTTTAATGCTCGAATATAACTTTGTTTCCCTTAGCAACAGCATCTTGCTCAATAGGGATTACATCAAACGATACAACCACCAGACACTTAAAGTTACCCTCACCGATGATACCGAGCTTCCGGTATCGCGAAGGAGAGCTAAAGAGCTGAAAGAGTTATTAAGCGAAAGAAAAGGATTAAGCGCTATCATCTCCCCGTTTATCTCAAGGTACGGAGAAAACAAAAAAAGGTGACTACAAGAGCAACAGATCGCTATTAACCTAAGTGCAGGCTAAAAAATATAATTCACAACAGCCTCGCCGTATTTGATGAAAAGAAGGGTCCAAAGCAGAAATCTCAGACCTCTGCCAATAAGCATGAACAAGGAGCATTTCCAAAATGCAACCCTGTAAAAACCGAGTGCGATTGCAAAAACATCACCCACAAAGGGCAGCCAAGTAACAAGGGCCAGAAGTGCTCCCCAACGATCTATCTTTTCTTTTTGTGCAGTCAGAGTCTCCGGTTTTACCTTGAACCACTTCTCTATCCACTCCCATTTACCAATACGGCCGACCCCATACGTAGTGAGTCCGCCCGACCAATTGCCCAATGTGCCGACCAAGAAGACTATCCAGGGATTGACTCCTGTCAGAAGTATGCCTATATAGAGTACAGTAGAATTGAAAGGCACCATGGTCGCAGCCATAAACGTGCCCAGAAAGAGTCCCAGAAGACCAAGCCCTTGAAGCCATTCCATAGGATTATCTTCTTTTATCTCTGAAAAACTCGGTTACCGGATTGCCACACTCAAGAGCAAGAACTCCTTTTACCACTTCCGTTTTTGGGTGTAGGAGAGATGGTGAAAATAGCGAATAGCCCCTCTTGGGATCATCAGCTCCATATACAAGGCGCCCGAGTTGCGCCCATGCCAATGCTGCAGCGCACATAGGGCAAGGCTCTACAGTCACATACAGAGTGCAATCCGTCAAATATTTACCACCGAGAGATTCCGTAGCCATGGTTATCAGCTGCATCTCCGCATGGGCGGTAGGATCTCTAAGAAGCTCGGTAAGATTGTGACCACGCGCAATTATGTGACCCTTACATACCACAATCCCTCCTATAGGCACTTCTCCCTGTTTTAGGGCTACTGCTGCCTCTTTGAGCGCTTCGCGCATATATTTTTTATCATCCATCATTTAAAAAGAAACAAAAAGGGGAGCAACCTCGTACGGTTGCCCCCGCAAATATAGTATTTCTATCCAATATGGGAACTACTACATACCCATACAACTTCTACCCCTACCAAATCTGCATCAGGTTGCCCACGTTGGGAGGAAGTGCAAACAGGGTATCTACCGGAGCTTCGGCATCGAGGCTCTTCAACTCTACATAATAATTCTTATCCCTGCCGGTTTTAAGAGCGTACACTTTCGTTCGCGACTTATTGAACTGTAAGCTATTCTGGTGCTCGTAGGGAAGATTCTTGAACTTAATAACTTCCAATTTACCATTCACTTCTTTGTGATAGAAATTGTTATTTGTTCCACCCGCCTGGAGGAGACCTTGATCGTCAAGCCTTATATGATTGTTCATAGATAGACCGGACAAGCCTCCAAAATCACTCGGTAAGCGAGTTACTTTTCTGGTTTTGAGATTATATTTAAAATGGTGGCTGAAGCCATAGCCATAGTTACAGAAATAAAGTGTTTCGTTATCATTTAGAATAGTTATGAATGAGGGGGTGCCTTCGCTGTCACCTACTATCTCATCGAACTTACCTGTAGGGATATCGTAACGGAAAATTTTCGTAGCTCCACCTTGCCAGCCGCCAAATCCCCCGTAAGCAAGATTGTATCTGATGGTTCCGATCAACGTTTGACTGTCAGGTGTAATACAATTAATAGCCAAAGACCAGCCATGGGACCTTTTCATACCATACCCATCAGTATAGGTAGGAATGAATCCTACCACATCCAGTAATCCTTGCAGCTCGACATTACCGGTCTCCCCGGAATTCATGTTGTAAACGATCAGTCCATCGTCGGCAGCATAATCGTCATAGACATAACGGACATATGTATAATAGACTTCCTTTCCATTGGGCGCTACAAAGAAACTGCTCATAGAAAGGAATCCATTCTCCTTACTTCCCTTAATATGCGGCATATATGTCCATTCACGCGTTTTGAGATCGATAAGATAAGGAACGGGGCCACCGGTCCAACCATCTTTATGATATTCTCTACATACAGACTCCTTACTGGAGCTGATCAGCATATAGTTTCCGGCTTGTCCCGATCTTGTGGGATGATCACCATATCCCAGGGTTATACCCTCTATAGGTTCTATAATGGGTTGTTTGCCTTTTTCCCAATGTATGTAGCAGGGGGTTTGTGTATATTGTCCCACACCACCATCTTCTTTCTCTCCGATTGTACCTATAAAGGTCATCTCATTTGATTTACCCGATTTACCGGATTTGCCTGAGCCAAAGAGCCAGTCGCAAGAAACAGATAGCACCATGACTAAGAAAAGTGCTATAAGCGGTTGTAAAACTTTTTTCGTTGATCTCATTATTATCTCTTTTTTTATGTTAGATGTTTTGGTTTAAAATCATGTTAATAAGCAAAGTACTTGAATACAAAATTTTTGATGCCATCCTGTTTTGTGATAGCCGGCTCAATAAACAATAGGCTCAAATTATGCCCAGGCCGGCACTACAGCATATGTCAGTGTCCAAAATTACTGATTTTTTAGGGGATAAAAAAATTTAATCCCTATTATTACCACATATTATCCATTCTCCGGAAACAAATAAAAAAGGGGAGCAATCGCGCTTGCGAAAGCTCCCCAAAAACATCCATATTGTCACTGTCCGATGTGCGGGACTACATCATACCCATACCGGGGGCACCACTGCCCATCGGCATCGGAGGTATTTCCTCCTTGATGTCCGCGAGTGCACACTCGGTAGTGAGCAACATTCCGGCTACTGAAGCTGCATTTTCAAGAGCAATGCGCATCACCTTGGTGGGATCGATTACACCTGTACTGAAGAAGTTCTCGAAAGTGTCGGTGTGGGCATTATAACCGTAATCGCCCTTACCTTCCTTAACCTTCTGTACAATTACGCTGCCCTCTTTGCCTGCATTTTCACAAATCATTCTGATGGGTTCCTCAATGGCACGTGCGATGATATTGATACCCGTGGTCTCGTCATCGTTGTCACCCTTGAGGCCTTTAAGTGCTGAAGTGGCTCTGATGAAGGCTACGCCACCGCCGGGGATGATACCCTCTTCAACTGCAGCGCGGGTAGCATTTAACGCATCTTCAACTCTATCTTTCTTCTCCTTCATCTCAACTTCGGTTGCGGCACCCACATAGAGGACTGCTACTCCACCTGCAAGCTTGCCCAGACGCTCCTGGAGCTTTTCACGGTCATAATCGGATGTCGTGGTTGAAATCTGCTTACGTATCTGATTGGCGCGGTCATCGATCTGCTCTTTCTTGCCGGCGCCATTGACAATGGTAGTGTTCTCCTTGTCGATTACTATTTTTTCTGCCTGTCCGAGCATTGCCACGGTTGCGTTCTCGAGGGTAAATCCTCTCTCCTCGGAGATTACGGTTCCTCCTGTGAGGATTGCTATATCCTGGAGCATCTCTTTGCGACGGTCACCGAAACCCGGCGCCTTCACTGCAGCAATCTTGATGGTACCGCGGAGCCTGTTTACTACGAGCGTGGTGAGTGCTTCGCCTTCCACATCCTCTGCTATGATGAGCAGGGATTTGCCATCTCTTGCTATGGGCTCGAGCACGGGAAGGAGATCCTTCATAGTGGAAATCTTCTTATCGGTAATGAGAACGTAGGGATTCTCAAGCACTGCCTCCATCTTATCGGGGTTGGTCATGAAGTAGGCTGAAATATAGCCTCTGTCAAATTGCATTCCCTCTACCAATTTTACCTCGGTAGTGGTACCTTTTGCCTCCTCAACTGTAATGACGCCATCTTTCTTAACTTTGGACATGGCATCTGCGATGAGCTTGCCAATGGCGTTGTCATTGTTGGCGGAGATGGTTCCAACCTGCTCGATCTTAGAGTAGTCGTCACCTACGGGAGTGGTCTGCGACTTGAGACTCTCCACAACAACGGCAACCGCTTTGTCTATACCGCGCTTGAGGTCCATGGGGTTGGCACCTGCGGTAACATTCTTGAGTCCTACGTTGATGATGGACTGTGCGAGAACCGTAGCGGTAGTGGTACCGTCACCTGCCTGGTCGTTGGTTTGGGAGGCTACCTCTTTAACCATCTGTGCGCCCATATTGGCGAATCTGTCCTCGAGTTCAATTTCTTTAGCTACGGTAACTCCATCCTTTGTTACTTGAGGAGCGCCGTATTTCTTGTCAATAACTACGTTGCGGCCTTTAGGTCCGAGAGTGACCTTCACTGCGTTGGCCAAAGCATCTGCACCTTCTTTAATGAGATTGCGAGCTTCTATGTCAAATTTGATTTCTTTTGCCATAATATGGAAATTTCTTTAATTATTTGAGTACTGCGACTACGTCCGACTGACGCATTATTAGATAATCTTTACCGTCAACACTGATTTCGGTGCCGGCATATTTGCCGTACAATACGGTATCTCCTGTTTTGAGCTCCATGGGTTCATCTTTTTTGCCGTTACCTACGGCTACTACAACACCCTGCTGGGGCTTTTCTTTTGCGGTATCCGGAATGAACAATCCGCCTGCGGTCTTGGTTTCCGCCTCTTTTGGTTCAATCAGAACTCTGTCTGCCAATGGTTTGATATTCATAATATGAAATGTTTAAATTTTTAAAATCTTGTGCTTTAATTTCGGCAAAATAAATGCCATCGGTACATTTCTGCCAATTTGTCACACTATTTTCCATACATTTGCAGAAAAATTGTTATACGATGACAAAACAATCATTTATATCCCTCTTTCTTACATTAGTACTACTAGTTACTGCCTGCAAAAATGGGAATGAAGAGCCGGCCAGACCATTTCCTACACCTCAGGTACCTGCAATGCTCGGAAGCAATCTGCAGCAGGCATTCCAGTATATCTCCCTGCATTTCTGGGACAAACTTTACGCCCCAGGGGTTGAATATTCCAAAGATACCTCTCTGGTGATGGGAGTCACTCCCGATGATTTTGAAGAGGCCTTCGCCATATATCTCACAGCGTTGGACAATGTGACCCTCCCCGTAATGAAAGATGCTCAGGACACAATGCTTACCCGCGCAACCAGATACCAACTCTCCCATCCGGAGAGCAAAATTTGGAAAACCATCATCGAACTATCCGAGAAATATCTCTACGATCCAAATTCGCCCTACAGAAACGAAGAGATGTTTCTTCCCGTACTGGCTCATCTTATAGAGTCGCCTTTCAATACCGATGAAGAGAAAATGCACTATGGCCACCTGCACCGTCTATGCTCCTACAATCGCATCGATACACCGGCGGCAGACTTCAAATATACGCTCAAGAATGGCCGGACAGGCACTCTGCACCATATAAAGGCTGAGTATGTACTGCTTTTTTTCAGCAATCCGGAGTGCCAAAACTGCAAAGAGATAATTGATGCCCTCGCCACTTCTCCTGAATTAACACAACTGATCCAACAAAAGAGGCTTGCCATACTCAATATCTATCCTGATGCCGATCTTGCCGAATGGTACGATTATCTGCCGAACTATCCAGACAACTGGATAAACGGTTATGATCAGGATCTGGCGCTAAATATGCAAACCATCTATAACATCCGCGCAATACCCTCGCTCTATCTGCTTGATAAAGACAAAAATGTCATTTTCAAGGATGCTCCACCCGAGAAAATAATCTCCTGGCTGATCAGGATGGCGGACTAGAACCGGTTTTTCAAGTATTTATCGCAAAATTACTATCTTTGAGCCCTTATTTATGAGAATCACCTTCCCTGCCGGCCGTTTTGCCCTCGCGGCACTACTCTTCGCAGTCCTTTTGTTGTCACAAAATCGGGCTGCGGCGCAGTATTATACGCTAGGTAACGACCCCGCAAGTGCAAAATGGTCCGTCATACAGGGAGATACATATAAGGTGATATTTCCGCAACAGACCGATTCCCTGGCAAGGAGATACCTCTATCTTTTCGAGAAACTCCAACACACCAACCTTACCGGACTCAAGATCGAATCGCCTAAAATGCCCATAATCCTGCACCCTTACACCACAACGAGCAATGCAACAGTGGTATGGGCCCCCAGACGAATGGAAATATTCACCTCACCTCCGGCAACAGGGGGGTATGCTCAGAACTGGGAAACGCAGCTTGCCCTTCACGAAGGACGACATCTCGGGCAAATGCAGCACTACACAAAGGGTGTGTTCAGTTTTTTCAACATACTATTCGGAGAACAGTCGATAGCGCTGGGCATAGGATTTTATCCATCGGTATGGCTTCTTGAAGGCGATGCAGTTCTCAACGAGACTGATTTTTCCAACGCCGGCCGTGGTCGCAGCGGGGAATTTCTGATGTACTACAGAACGGCATTTCTGCAAGACGACATCCGTTCATATGACCATTGGAGGTATGGTTCATACCGCCATTATGCCCCAAACAAATATGCCTTCGGCTATATGCTGACAAGTATGATGAGGTATGCCTCCGGTAATTATCATGCTACCGGTGATGCAATGTCAATCCAAGTTAAAAGGTGGTGGGACTTCTTCGGTGTATGGAATACCAGCTTTATCAGGGCTACGGGACGTACTCCGCGAAAAAACTGGCGCTTGGTAGTCTCATTCATGAGTGATATATGGCAAGAGGATTATCTCAACAGAGGACCCTATCATATAGCGGAACCATTACTTGCCAAAAAACCCCGCATATATACCGATTATGCCGACGTTCTCCCGACTGAAAGGGGTATTATTGCAACCAAAAGCGGATACCACGACTCCAGAACACTTGTGTCGATAGATTCTCTCGGTAAAGAACGCAGGATAAGACCCTTCGCATATACCACCAGCAGTATTATATCTGACGGGGAGAGCACCCTTTTCTGGGCGGAGACCGTACCCGATCTGCGCTGGGAACTGCAAAATTATTCCATCATACGCAGTTACGACCTCAATACAGGAAAACTGAGGGACATTACCTCCCGCACCAAATACTTCAATCCGGCACTCTCCACTGACGGACAATCTCTCTTTGCCGTGGAATATCCCATCGGAGGCGGCTCCCGTCTGGTGCAGTTGGACAAAAAAAAGGGGCATGTGATAAAAAACATCCCAGCACTGCCCGGAGGCCAGATTACAGAAGTAGCACAAATCGGTGACTCGCTTTTCGCACTGATCATTACAGACTCCGGAATGGGACTCTATAGAACTGATGTCTTAAAAGGCGACGGTATCTGGCACAACGAAATTCCTGACCAGCATAAATACATTCAGAACCTGACTGTTAATGGCAAAAACCTATGCTTTACATCCGATCTGGATGGTCTTGTCAATAGTTACATCTACTACCCCGACCTCAAACTGATGCGCAAACTCACAAATTCGCGCTTCGGGGCCAAATATCCGCATATAGACAATGACTCCGGACGTCTCTACTGGGCCGACTTCGGACTGAAAGGCTATCATCCCGTATCGGCTCCGCTGGACTCACTCGACTGGAGAATAGCCGACTTCGATAAACCCTTCGTAAATGGTGTTGCCGAACATCTCTCACGCCAGGCAAGACTCAATACCAAACCCTTGTCCGAAGAGGAGGATGCTGCACTCAAGGCAAGAATAGATTCCATACCTGCACAAAAATACAAGAAATTACCGCACCTACTCAGAATTCACTCCTGGGCACCTTTCTACGCCAATATAAACAGGATTATGAATATGAGCTACGAACACTACTATCAACTGGTATCAGCCGGTGCCACAGTCATTTCTCAGAATGATCTGAGTACGGCAACAATGCAGTTGGGATATTCATATCACAAGGGATTCCACTCCGGACACCTCAACTTCAACTACTCAGGATTATACCCTGTTTTAGAAGTGGCTGTGGATTACAATGACAGATATCGCACCAACACCACAATTGAAGAGGTACACCATAATTATCAGAGACAAATCACCGAATTAGACGATGAGGAACCTATCTCCGGGGAGATATATCCGATCAGATATACCATTGATAGCACGGACATCCCCTCCTGGGATGTCTCTTTGAGAACTTACGTTCCACTCAATCTCAGCAAATCGGGATGGAATAGCGGTCTTATACCTCAGCTGAGATATGATTTCAGTAACGACAAATACTCCCTTTTCGGACACAAGAGCATCTATCGCCACAGTCTGACCTACGGAGTGCGCTACTATAAGATGCTCCCCAATCCCAAGAGCCGCCTTTTCCCAAAATGGGGTTTCGGTGTAGAAATCAGCGGGGCCTATTCTTACGGACCACACAACTCTTCCGGCAATATTGCATACATCTATACATACGGATACCTCCCCGGCATTTTTAATAACCAGGGCATCAAACTCTCGGCCGCATACCAGAAACAGTTCAATAAAAGAGCCTTCGGATACCTCCCCAACCTCGCTTCAATGCCGAGAGGATTCAGCAGCATCGTGCTGATGGATTATGCAAAATTCACCGCTGACTATGCCATCCCAATCTATCTCGGAGACGTCACCTGGCCATGGCTTTACTATCTGAAACGCCTGCAGATAATACCTTTTGGGGATTTTGCCATCAATAGAGCATCCTGGCATCCTCAAAACGGGTTTATCAAACCCATTGACCAAAAATTTCTCTATTCCTACGGAGTGGATGTGCTGGTCAACGCACACCTACTGCGTATCGGCAGTGAACTTTCATTTGGATTTCGATATGCAAGAACAAGTATCGGTACCAATTACTGGAATGCACTCTTCAGTACGGGCCTCTTTTGAAACTCTCCCCGATGAACGACACACCCGCCCTCAAATTATCCTGGTTTGACTGGTTCCTGATAGGAGGAGTCATAGTCACAAGTATCATCACATCTGCATTTGCAGAGCGTTTCGACTGGCTTGGTCTTATAATCAATATCACAGGCATCATCAATCTGGTACTTTGTGCCAAAGGTAATCTGATAAATTACTTTTTCGGAATCATATACAATGCACTCTATGTCTATGTGGCATTTTCTTCTAAACTCTATGCCGATTCGGCCATATATATGCTCTACTATCTGCCGATGCAGTTTGTCGGATGGGCAAACTGGAAGAAACACCGGAGCAAAGAGAGTGGAGCGGTAATCACCAGACACCTCACCATGAAAACTGCTGCCCTACTTATTGCAATAGCCGCAGTGCTTGTTCCGTTATTTGCCCGGATACTCTCATTGCCGGCCATAGGAGATGCCCAGCCGTGGGCCGATTCCGCCACTACCGTGGCTTCAATAATAGCGATGTATATGATGGTTAAAGCCTATGTGGAACAATGGTACATCTGGCTCGTGCTCGACGTAATTCAGAGTATTAAGTGGCTTGTCGAGACCATCAGAGGGGGAGAACATGCTGCAATGATGCTGATAATGTTTCTCTTTTTCACGGCTAATGCCATCTACGGCCTCATTCAGTGGAACCGTCTTGAGAAGAGTGAAAATAGTCGGAAATGACCTTGGCAAGATGAGGCCCGACGCACTCCTTTAACTCTTCAAATGAGGCCTGACGTATGCGTGCCACGCTTCTGAATCGTTTGAGGAGTTTTGTCTGAGTGGCCTCTCCCACCCTTTTGATCTGTGAAAGTTCGCTGCGTATCTGGCGTTTGCTGCGTTTGCCCCTGTGATGGGTCAGGCCGAATCTGTGTGCTTCATCGCGTAACTGCATCAGCAGGCGCAGGGATGTGGAATTTTTGTCAAGCCAGAGCGGTGTAGGATCTCCGGGAATTATGATTTCTTCTAGTCTTTCGGCAATACCTGCCAATGCCACTTCATCGGCAATTCCCAACTCTTCCAGCGCCTCATAAGCAAAATTTACCTGTCCGCGCCCTCCGTCTATGATTACAAGTTGCGGCAAAGATTCCCCTTCGGCAATCATACGCGAGTAGCGACGATTGACCACCTCTTTCATTGAGGCGAAGTCATTGGCCCCGACCACGCTCTTGATATTGAAATGACGGTACTCCTGTTTGCTTGGAAGGCCATCTCTGAAGACCACACATGCTGCAACGGGATCCGTTCCCTGAATGTTGGAGTTGTCGAAACATTCGATATGAACAGGAAGCTTGTCCAACCTAAGATCCTTCTTGAGATTGAAGATTATACGTTCACGGTGCTCATCGGGTCGGAGAGCCTCCTCCTGTTTGAGACGGTTGATCTTCATCTGGGCGGCATTTTTGCGACTTAGCTCAAGCAATGACTTTTTGTCACCTTTTATAGGAACATGGAGGTTCTTTCCCTCGAACTCCTGGTCGGGCAGGAAAGGTACCAGCACCTCCGGAGAGAGTTCTCCGAATCTGGAGATTATTTCTGCAATTATCTCGCTCAGGATTTCCTCCCTGGTTTGCTCAATACGCGCCTTGAGCTCCATATTGAAGGAGTGCACAATGGCACCTTGCCGTACTCGGATAAAATTTGAAAAAATGTCGTTCCCCTCTTCTACAAATGAAATTGCATCGATATCCCGACCTCCGAAACCCACTATCACCGATTTGCTATAATATTGCTCGAGTAATTGGAGTTTTTCTTTATATTCCTGCGCTTTCTCGAACTCCAGGCGTTGCGAATGGAGATTCATTTTCTCTTTGAATTCCCGCTTAAGAGCGGAAAAATCACCTTTGAGCAGGGAAGTAATACCTTCAATCTGACGATTGTACTCTGTTTCTTTCATCAGTCCCACGCAAGGGGCGGCACATTTACCTATATGGTGGTTGAGACAGGGACGGTATTTGCCAGCGGTGATTTTTTCAGGAGTAAGAGAAAGCTTGCAATCGCGCAATTTGTAGAGTCCGGAAATCAAAAGGATCAACTGATTAGCATGATAAGCCGAACTGTAGGGTCCAAAATAGAGGGATCCATCCTTGACATATCTTCTGGTGGTGGTTATTCTCGGAAAAGGTTCGTTGCGGATGCAGATCCATGGATAGGTTTTTCCATCCTTCAGGAGAATATTGTATTTGGGCTGAAACTCCTTGATTTGCAAATTTTCAAGCAAAAGAGCATCCTGTTCGCTTCCTACTACGGTATACTCCAGATCAGCGATTTTAGAGACCATCACCCGCGTCTTGCGATCGAGGGATTCCGGCGGCGCGAAATATTGGGCAACCCTTTTCTTCAGGTTCTTTGCTTTGCCCACATAAATGATGACCCCTTCTGAATCCAGGTATCTGTAGACACCCGGATTTTGCGGAAGAAATTCTATTTTATCCCTTACTTCCATTTTTTGAGCAAGATATGAGCAAAATATGTATATTTGTGGCAAACTAAAACCTAATGCCGGCCGATGGATAGAACAAAAGTAATCAATAAATCGGACATAATGAAAGTCATAAAGATGAAGGGTCCGATTGGTTGGATTGTGTCCACGCTGGCCATGTCCGCTCTGGGATTCAATAAGGTGAATCGCAGTTTTTACCGCTGCAGACATTTATCCGGCCCTGATTTTTCCGAAGCCATACTTAAAGATATAGGCATCTCCATCGATGTAAATTCCGCACAACTTGATTACCTGCCCCTTGAAGGGCCATTCATCACCATATCCAATCATCATTTCGGCGGAGCCGACGGACTGATGTTAAGTGCGATTGTGGGTGCAATACGTCCCGATCTCAAGATTCTGACCAATTTCCTCCTCTCGATGATTCCCACCCTGGAGGAGAGTTTCCTGCCGGTAAACCCCTTCTCCGAAACCACCAGCAAACGTAAAAGTTTTGCAGGTATCAGAATGGCAATGGAACACATCGAAAAGGGAGGCTGTCTGGGTCTCTTCCCCGCAGGAGAGGTTGCCACTATCCAAAAAGGCGAGAACCGCACTACGCTCAAAAGCGGCAGGGTGGTAGAAGATATCCCCTGGCCCAACAATATTATCAAGCTCATAAAGAATGCCAATGTGCCGGTAATTCCAATCTACTTCGAGGGCGAAAATAGCCGCTGGTTTCACTTTCTGGGCAGAATACACCCAATGCTCAGGACCCTCTCGCTTGCCAACCAGCTCTTCAACAAGCGTGGTAAAACCATCCCCATGCGCGTAGGATGGCCCATTTTCCCTTCGGAAATCGCCGACTTTGACAATCTCGAAGACCTGGGATGCCACCTCCGCAGCAGAGTCTATGCTCTGCAGGTGGATTTCGCCGATCCCAACAAGGAGAACAAAATGGAGCACGTCTCTCCTATCGCCCTTCCCAAAGACCGCAAGGCGATACTTAAGGAGCTGGCCAGGATTAAGGATAAGAAACTCTATCAGACAGCCCAGTACCACTGCTTCCTGGCAGACTATGATGATATTCCCAATTTAATCCACGAGATAGGCCGCAGACGCGAAGAGGCCTTCAGAGCCAGCGGAGAGGGCACCAATACGGCTCTCGACATAGATGATTTTGACCCCTACTTCAAACATCTGATCCTATGGGACTCCTCCCAGAAAAAAATCGCGGGAGCCTATCGTCTCGGTATTGGAGAAGAGATATTTGAAAAACACGGCGGTATAAGCGGATTCTATTCATCCAGTCTTTTCGTCTACAAAGAAGAGTTCGAACCTACGCTGCGCAAAACCATAGAATTGGGCAGAAGCTTTGTCAGTGTTGAATATCAGAAAGAAGCATTGCCTTTGATGCTGCTTATAAAGGGACTTATGCACTCCCTGATGCTCTATCCCAATGCGGAGTATTTCATTGGTCCCGTAAGCATATCCAACTCTTATCCGAGATTTTTCCAGAGTCTGATGTTCTATTATCTCCGGAAACAATATGGTACCGATTTCGGACGGGGCCTGGTATCACCACGCAGACCATTTGTACCCGATTATCTCAAAACCAACCCTGATTATCTGCTGATGGGCAAGATGGTCACTCTCGAGAAATTTGACAAATACCTGATGCGCCTTTCCGACAACAAATATCGTATGCCCACCCTTGTCAAGAAATATGTCAAAATCAATTCGAAGATCATCTGTTTCAATGTTGACCCGCTCTTCAACTATTGTCTGGACGGACTTGTACTGCTCAAAATAGCAGATTTCCCCAAACAGGAACTTCTGATGATGACAAGGGATATCGAAAATCCTTTCGAGCGCGAAAAGATATTCAACCGTTTCGGCTATTCACTCAAAGAGTAAAGGATCACTTCTCTTTTTAAGGTACGGGGTCATATCCGGAACCACCCCATGGATGACAGCGCAGAATGCGTTTTACTGCAAGATAACTTCCTTTGAATAATCCATGTTTTCGTAAGGCTTCCATAGCATATACCGAGCAGGTTGGAGAATACCTGCAGGCATTACCTACATATGGAGAGATGAAAAATTTATAAAACTTCAGCAGAATCAGCAGAGGGAAGATCACCACTTTGCGTGCTACCGTCAGCAATTTTAACCAAAATCTCTCCCATTTTTGAGAAAATGGAGCCATAATCCTTTATATCTTTTGCCACATAAATGAACATCAAGTCGCAGAAGGGCTCTCCTCCCAGAAGGTGTTTCCGGTGTCTGTAAGCCTCGCGCATCCTCCTTTTGAGGAGGTTACGTGCTACAGCGCGTTTGAAAGATTTTTTGGGCACGGAAAAGAGCGCACGATGACATTCTGACCCGACGTTTTTTCTATATAAAACTCTTAAGGGGTACCTGAACACGACATCCCCGCTTTCCAAAAGAGCATCTATCTCCTTTTTCAAGCAGACTCTCTCATGTTTTGGAAACCCGAAATCCATTTAATGCAACTTTTCGAAATAATTGAGCAGAGCCTTTGCTATTGAAGGGGCCTCGGGAGTAGGAGCCTCTATCTCAGTCTTGAGTTTGGCGTCCTTCATAGCTTTGGCTGTGGTAGAGCCATAGGTGGCAAAGAGCAGTGAACCCTGTTGGAATTCGGGATAACTTTCGAGAAGAGACTTCACATCTGAAGGGCTGTAGAATACCACCATCTGGTATTTGTTCAGATTGAGTGAACTCAGGTCGGAACTGACAGTTTTTACAAAAACGGCGCTGCCATGTTTGAGCTTCGCTTTTGTAAAAAGCTTTTTTACATCCGGACGAAGTCCGTCCGTACAGGCAATCAGGAAGTTTTCCCCTCTGTGCTTTGCTCCGATATTGTCAACCATCGAAGAAATCGTTCCGTTACCGAAAAATATTTTTCTCTTCCGATAAACAATGTAGGTCTGGAGGTATTGTGCTATCAATTCGGATTGGCAAAAGTATTTCATCGTCTCAGGAATGGTCACTCTGGTCTCTTCGCAAATTCTGAAAAAAGCGTCAATGGCAATCTTTGAAGTAAAAACAACGGCCGTATAGTCAAGAATATTGACTTTATTAGCTCTGAATTCTCGGGCCGTGACGCCTTCAACCCTAAAAAAGGGATGAAAATCCACATTCACGCCATATTTTGAGATAAGCTCCGTATATGGTGAAGCGTTTGTGGGTGTAGGTTGGGAGATTAGGATGTTGTCAATTGTCATATATCAAAATCTTACAGCTATGTCTGCCAAAAGGATGACAGGCAGCAATTCCAAGCCACAAAGATACAAAAAGCCTAAAAAATGCGAAAATCCTGAAGAAATAAAAATTCCGACAGACTTGATTAAGTAGAGCAGATACCATACGAGAAATATCACTCCCAGGCATATCAGGACGACAATATGTCCCATTTCAGGAATAATGCGCAGCGTAACAGGCACCAGTATTGATATCAGTGTCACCATTATCATTGCTGCCAAGTGTAAGCGATAAACTGTCAGTACCGTCTCCTTCTTACCCCAGAGCCACGACATCATCCAAAACGAAAGCTGTTTGAAAATGAAAAAACCGATAAATACGACCAGTGTGAGTAAAAAACCGTGTGCTGCTACTCCCGATCTGCAGAGAATGAAACTAAGTAGAGGTAAACAGATAAGAAATGTTACCTGTATCGAGACATTGTTATAATTCTCGTTGAAAATTTCACGAATTTTTCGTTTATCGGTCAAAACCAAAAAAGAACAAATGGTCGCATTTATGACCCTGCGGTTGAATATAATGAAAAGGACGAGCAGGGAAGCAACAACGATGGAAAGGGTCATATCGCTCTCTAAAGGCTGTATGGGCATAGAATAAGGTTCAGCCACGAGGAAGAAACGGCTCCCCTGCCAGCACTCCTCTATTCCCCGTATGGTATCCTGAATATTCATTAGTTGCCTCTTCCGGCATTATAGCCCATCGACTGAAGTAGGGTGACAATTCTGTCGCGAAAATCCCCCTGAATAATGATTTCGCCCTCTTTGACAGAACCGCCTACGCCGCATTTGGTCTTGAGAGTCTTACCCAATGCAGCCAAATCCTCTTCGCTTCCGACAAAGCCCTTGATGAGGGTAACCTGTTTGCCACCTCGGTTACGACGATCTATTGAGACAATCAGCCGTTGCTTTTCTGCAGGAAGAGTCTCCACCGTGGCATGATCTTCGTCGGTCTCATATTTGAAGTCAGGATTGGTTGAAAAAACTACACCCAATCTGCTTTTCCAGTCATTGTCTGCCATAGTTGCCCATTTTTTGCAAAGGTAGTCATAATTATTTTTAACTTTGAAGTTTATAAAAAAGTAAATAGATTATAAAAGATATTATGAATTCCAGGAAATTCACCCTTTACAACAGGATTATTTCATTAGTTGTCTTACTGGTTGCGGGCTTTGTCTATCTTTCGACCATCGAACCTACCACCAGTTTCTGGGATTGCGGAGAGTTTATCGCATCCTCCTACAAACTCGAAGTCGGACACCCGCCCGGAAACCCGGTTTTCCAGCTTTTTGCCCGATTTTTCACGATGTTTACCGACAAGATGCATGCTGCGGCGGCAGTAAATGCCATGAGTGCAATATGTTCGGCATTCACCATATTTTTCCTCTATCTGACGATTGTCCATTTGGGCATGCGACTCAATGAAAAAAGTGGCAGGAGCCTCTCCATAGCCAATGCCGTGGCTATCTACGGTGCCGGTGTTGTAGGAGCGCTTGCATACTGCTTTTCCGATACCTTCTGGTTTTCGGCGGTAGAGGCTGAGGTGTACGCTATGTCATCTCTTTTCACGGCAGTTGTCTTTTGGGCAATCCTCAAATGGGAAGAGGAGGCTGAGAGCAAATATGCCAACCGATGGATTATTTTGATATCGTTTCTAATGGGTCTCTCCATAGGAGTACATCTGCTCAACCTTCTTGCGATTCCTGCCATAACTTTCATCATTTATTACAAAAAATCAACGAAGGTCAACTGGAAAAGCGCCACCGGAGTATTGCTGCTATCAGGCGCAATAATTTTGATTGTGATGATCGGTATCGTTCAATATCTTCCCAGAATTGCCGCCTTCTTTGACAGGATATTCGTCAACGGCTTCGGAGCTCCATTTAATCTGGGTGCAGTAATATTCCTCGTGTTGCTCTTTGTGGCCTGTTTCTTTGGAATGTACTGGTTCAGAAAAAAAGAGAAGGCGATCATGCATACCATCGTACTCTCTTTTACCACCATTCTGATTGGTTTTTCAACCTTTGCCGTCGTGGTTATTCGCGCAAGCGCAAATACTCCGACCAACGAGTATCAGCCGGATAATCCCTACACCCTGGTGAGATATCTCAGCCGTGAGCAGTACGGCAGCAATCCGATTATTTACGGCCAAGCTTACACATCTCCATACGATATCAAAAAGGTGCATTATTACACCCCGCTGGATGGTCGTTACCATAAAGCAGAAAATATCGAAGTGATATTTCCTTCGGAGGGTAAAATGTTCTTCCCGAGAATGTGGAATGCAACTGACCAAAAATATGTCAAACTATACGACACCTATGCAAAGGTCAAGAACAACCGTACCTTAACCGTCAAAGGCCAAAAACAGGTAGTTCAGATGCCCAAATTCAAGGACAATCTGAGGTTTTTCTTCGATTACCAACTCAATTATATGTATTTCCGCTACTTTATGTGGAATTTTGTAGGAAGGCAGAACGATTTCCACGGACAGGAGCCCTCAGACCTGATTTCCGGCAACTGGGAAAGCGGTATCGGATTTATAGACCAAATGCGTCTGGGAGATCAATCCGAGGCACCGGAAATTCTAAAGAACAATAACGCCAAGAACCATTATTATTTCCTCCCTCTGATACTGGGTCTGATAGGATTTTTCTTCCAACTACGCAAAGATGGACGTAATTGCTGGGTAACCTCGCTGCTTTTTATTCTCACAGGAATAGCTATAGTAGTTTATCTTAACCAGCAGCCTTTCCAGGTTCGTGAACGTGACTATGCCTATGCAGGTTCTTTCTATGTCTTTACCATTTGGATAGGTCTCGCAGTATTGGCGATTCAGAGCTGGATTGAAAAACTCCACAAAAAGGAAGAAGGTAGCGCTGCGATAGCAGGAGCAGGAGTGGCAACGGCTCTCTGCCTCTCAGTAGCCATACTTATGGGCTGCGAAAACTGGGACGATCACGACCGTAGCGGACGCTACACGGCAAACGACTGGGGATATAATTTCCTTGCCGGTACGGATCCTAATGCCATCTTGATCACCTACGGGGATAACGATACCTTCCCTCTCTGGTATCAACAGGAAGTAGAGGGAGTGCGTACTGACGTGCGCATAGTCAACACATCACTTCTCGGCACCGATTGGTACATAGACCAGATGCAATGCAGACAATATGAATCCGATCCTCTGAAAATCACCATACCGAGAATCCAGTACCTGTACGGTACAAATGATTACCCTTACGTAATCAACGCCATTGAGAGACCGATTCTGGCCTCACAGGCGATAGATATTTTCCGCAATCCACAATACAAACTTTCCGACGGCAAAACAGACTTCCTCCCTGCCAAACAGTTATTGATTCCCGTCAATAAAGAGAATGTCAAGAAGTACGGGATTGTGGCTGAAAAGGATTATGACAAAATCGTAGACACCGTTGTACTCAACATTAACGCCGACAGGATAGGCAAGACCTCTCTCATAATCCTGGACTTCCTTTCGACTTACGAATGGGACAGGCCGGTTTACTGCGTTACAACCGGAACCGATCTGAATCTGGGTCTTGAAAATTGGCTTCAGATCGATGGCATGACTAATAAATTCGTGCCCATCCACACCCCTGACATGCGTGAGAACCCCCAGATTGACGAGGACAAGATGTATAAGATACTCACTGAAACATATAGGTTTGATTCGCTCAAAGACACCACAATCCGCGTAGATTATCAGAATATTTACTCGTTTATGGCCGTACAGCCGATAAGGGAGATGTTTTCCAGAGTTTCCACTAAACTCATACAAAGTGGCAAGGTCGATCAGGCCGAAGTATTACTGGATAGGGCTATCGATATCATGCCCAGGAAGAATTTCCCCTACAATATCACCTTTATGCGCTCTTACAATGAGCTTTCGCTTATCGATATGATGGAACAATACCTGATGATGGGCAAAAGCGAAAAGGCTATAGCACTCGCCGATCAATTTGTGGAAGAAACTATACAAATGTCCAGATTTTTTGCCACACCTTACGGCAATTCATCTCTCTCGGCCAAGGAGCTGGATTCAAATGTGACTTTGCTCTACTATGTTGCGAACATTTTTGAGCGATATGATCAAAAAGAGTTCGCCAATTCAGTTAAACGCCGACTTGTCGAACTATAGTTTCGAGTGGGTAGTGGGTAGTCCGTAGTGATGCGAGTTACGCGTTGCAAGGTGCGGGGCGCAAATTGTAGGGAGTCATATAGTTCTGAGTGTAGAGTGGAGGCTGTTAGCCATTGGCCACTCGTAACTCGAAACTCAGAACTCGGAACTAAAAAATCTATTTCGCTTTCGCCAGCTCCACGGTAAAGTGTCTCATAATGGGCAGTTCTTTCGTTATGACATAGCCCCGGGTTATGCTCTCCCTACGGTCATATACATTCTTAAGAGCGGCAGCGATGTAATCCATATGATTGTTGGTATAGACACGGCGGGGAATGGCGAGACGGAGCAATTCGAGTGCGGGATAACGGTTCTCGTGAGTATCGGGATCACGGTCAGCGAGAAGCGCTCCTATCTCAACGCTGCGGATACCGGCTTCCAGGTAGAGCTCGATACCGAGAGTTTGGGCTATGAACTCCTCTTTTGGAACCTTTGTGAGAATCTTTTTGGCATCTACAAAAATGGCGTGGCCGCCGGAAGGTCTCTGATAAGGAATACCGTACTCGTCCAGTTTTTTGCCAAGATACTCCACCTGCCTGATGCGTGTTTCGAGGTAATCAAACTCGGTTCCTTCGCGTAATCCCTGTGCAAGCGCATTCATATCCCTGCCGGCCTGTCCGCCGTATGTGAGATAACCCTCATTCATAATGCAGTACATATGGCATTTCTGCATATCCTCTTCATTCCTAAAGGCCACAAAACCGCCTATATTGACGATAGCATCTTTTTTTGAGGACATCGTCATCATATCTGCATATGAAAACATTTCACGGGTAATCTCCCTGATCTCCTTGTCCTGATAGCCCTCTTCACGGGTTTTGATGAAATACGCATTCTCGGCAAAACGAGCTGAGTCAATGAGAAGTTTTACACCATATTTTTTTGCCAAAGCGGCCACTCCTTTAACATTTGCCATGGAAACAGGTTGGCCTCCGGCTGTATTGTTGGTCGCTGTAAGTACAATAGCAGGAATCTTCTCTACAGGATTGCTCTTTAAAACTTTCTCAAGTTTATCCAGGTCGATATTGCCTTTGAAGGGAATCTCCAGTTCGGTATCCTTGGCTTCATCGATCGTACAATCAATTGCATAAGCTTTGCGAAATTCGATATGGCCTTTTGTCGTGTCAAAATGCGAGTTGCCGGGAAGGATGTCTCCCTCTTTGATGATTGCCGAGAACAGCACGTTTTCAGCCGCTCTGCCTTGATGTGTAGGAATAAAGTAGCGGAACCCCGTCACCTCTTCGATCGACTCTTTAAGGGCATAATATGACCTGGCACCGGCATAACTTTCATCTCCTTCCATAATAGCTGCCCATTGTTTATCGCTCATCGCTCCGGTACCGGAATCAGTCAGCAGGTCTATGAACACATAATCACTCTTGAGATTGAAGAGGTTGTATTTTGCCTCGGCAATCCATTTTTCTCTCTCTGCGCGTGTACTGCGCTTAAGACTTTCAACCGTCTTTATCTTATAAGATTCTGCAAAAGGTAATTCCATGATTACAATTTTTAAAGTTTAACGGCTACAAAGTTACAAAAAATAAGAGCAAACCGAAGATTTGCTCTTATTTGAAACTAAAATTAATCTTTCGGAATATTATTATTTCGCAGTTTTTGCTGCAAGCTTCTTTTCCTTGCGAGTATTGAGATCATACATAATCGGAGTTCCCACGAAAATGGAAGCGTAAGTACCTACCGCAACGCCAAGTGCAAGTGCGACTGAAAAACCGCGAATGCTCTCACCGCCGAAAATAGCGATAGCGACAAGCACAATCAGAGTAGTGAGGGCAGTGTTTACTGTTCTGGAGAGCGTACTATTCAGGGCCTCATTGACATTCTGATAAAGAGGACGCTTGGGATAGAGACCCCTGTACTCGCGAATACGGTCGAAAATCACCACGTTATCATTAATGGAGTAACCGATAATGGTCAGTACCGCTGCGATAAACTGCTGGTCAACATCGAGGGTAAAAGGAAGAACACCTGTAAAGATTGAGAAGAATCCTACTACAATTATAGTGTTGTGAATAAGAGAAGAAACACCGCCGAAGCCCCAGGTCCAGTTGCGGAATCTAATCGCTATATAGCCAAATATGGCAACGAGCGAAAGGACAACCGCAATGATGGCATCTCTCTGCATTTCACTTGCAACGGATGCATCCACACGGTCCGAACTTATGATACCGTTGGGATTATCCAGAGTAGATGTAAAACCGTCAAGTGTAAGAGGTGTAGCGTAAAACCCCTTGAGAGCCTCATAAAGTTTAGCCTCAACTTCCTTGTCAACCTCTTGAGATTGATCACTTACTTTGTATTTGGTAGTAATCCTCATTTGGCTGGCTCCGCCGAATTGTTTTACCTCTGCAGCTTCCCCGAATTCTTCCATTGTGGCTGCACGCACTTCTTCGGGAGTCACGGGAGCATCAAATCTTACCACATAAGTACGGCCTCCGCTGAAATCGACACCGAAGGTAAAACCTTTGGTAAAGAAAGATACAAAACAGAGTAAGCATACGGCACCGGAAATGATATACGCCCACTTTCTCATACCGAGGAAGTTGATCTTCGTATTTTTGAGGAAGTTCTTTGTTGCAGGAGAATCAAAAGAAATATCCTTATTTCTCTTGAGTCTTGCCTCCATGAGGAGACGAGAGATAAAGATAGAGGTCAGAACTGAGGTTATGATACCTATAATCAATACTGCAGCAAAACCCTTTACTGCACCTGAACCGAAGAAATAAAGAATGATACCTGTGATTATGGTCGTCAACTGACCGTCTATAATTGCCGAATAAGCATTCTTGTAACCGTCGGCAATAGCGAGACGGAGTGCTTTGCCTATTCTTAGCTCCTCTTTCACGCGCTCATAAATGATAACATTGGCATCAACCGCCATACCCATGGTCAGTACGAGACCTGCAATACCTGGCAATGTAAGTACTGCGCCGAATGAAACAAGGGCACCAAAAAGGAAGAGCACGTTACAAAGCAACGCAATATCTGCATAGATACCTGCCCTCCTGTAAAAGAATGCCATATAGAGCAGCACGAGGAGGAATGCAATCGCAAACGAGATCATACCCGATCTGATGGAAGTATTACCAAGTGAAGGACCTACAACCTGCTCCTGAACGATGCGTGCGGGAGTTGAGAGTTTTCCTGACTTGAGAACGGTGGCAAGGTCATCGGCCTCAGCCTGAGTAAACCTACCTGTGATTTGTGAATTTCCTCCGGTAATCTTGTTCTGTACGTTAGGATACGAATAGACGGAACCATCCATAACGATGGCAATCTGTTTACCGATGTTTTGCTCGGTAATTACCTCCCATCTTGCGGCACCTGAGCTGTTCATGGTCATGCTCACCTCAGCAGCAGCTGTCATTTGGTTGTAATTAACTCTGGCAGATGTAATGACTGAGCCGTCCAGAACTGCACCTTTGCCGGCTATGTCCTTAAGAGCTACAAGTTCGAAAAATGTATCGGGTTCAACTTCGGGAGCACTGAATGCCTTAAAGCTCCATGCAGGTACGAAGTCGTTGGGAAACTCGATATGGGTATCGCGGAACCATGCGTTGATGGCTGCGGTATCACGATAGTGTGCAAGACCAAGACAGGCTGTGTTGCCGCCAAATGGCTGTAGCTTTGCAAAAAGAGGATTGATCTTCTCCGCCGCAGAAGCAGAAGTAGTCGCGTCACCTGTAGCTGCTGCAAGCTCCTCTTCAATGCTCTTGAGCTCGCTATCTTCACTCTTTTCGGGCTCCGTTACGGCTGTCTCAGCCTCGGCCGCTTCATTGCGCTCACGGATTTCATTGTTAAGCTCAATTAAAAATGGCTGAATCTCTTGAAATGTATAGGTCTGCCAAAATTCGAGGGAAGCAGTTCCCTGGAGAAGTTTTCTCACGCGCTCAGGCTCTTTTACGCCGGGCAGTTCCACCAGAATTCGGCCTGTACGAGCAATCTTCTGAATATTGGGTTGTGCTACACCAAACTGGTTGATACGCCTTTCTACTACGGTATAGGAGTTGTTGATAACGGCATCTGCCTCTGACTGAAGTAGGGAAATTATCTCTTCGTTGGTTACCCTGGATTTGTTTCTTACATCACCGCTAAGTTTATCCAGGTCAATATCGAATGACATTCTCTGGTTGGGAGCCACTTCATTCCACGCCTCTGCAAAGAGGGTAATGAAGTCTGTGTGAGTCTCGGCTGCCCTGGCTCTTGCGAGCTCCATTGCCTTATCAAACTCGGGGGTGGTCTTTTCACGAGCACAGGAACGTACTAATTCAGCCATATCCAGCTGAAGCATTACGTTCATACCGCCCTTGAGGTCTAGACCCAGGTTGAGTTCTTTTTCTTTAACATCTTTGTAGGTATAACCTAAGTAAATCTTCTTGTTGGCTATCGAGTCGAGATATGCGCTCTTGGCCTCTGTTCTGATTCCGTCAAGATAAAATGCCTGGTCCAACTCTGAAATTTCGTTGAACGAAGGCTTGGACTGCTCTGCAAGAACGACTTCCTCTGCATACTTGGAGGCCTTGTTCTCGTGGATGTATGTAACGGCTGTAAATGACAGCTGGAAAATACAGGCCAGTCCGATCAAAATTGCCACAAATGTGATGGCGCCTTTACTTTGCATACTTTTGTATTTTAAAATTACTTATTGTCCTTATATTCCGAAAAGAAAGGGCAAAATTACGATTATTTTTTAATATATAAAGTATTTCCTATTTTTGTTGGGCTTTTTTGACAGCGATTATGAGATACAGGTGCATAGACAGGGCTTTTTTTCTAATTCTGACGCTTTTCGCGGCGTCATCCCTCATGGGTCAGGATTGGAGTGCGGAAGTACGTCGTGCCCAAGCATTGCACAATAGCTACGATTTTTACAAAGCACTGGATATATGGCATTCGCTTCTCGAAAGAAGTAATGATTCGCTTCAGCGGATAGACTTGCTCGAGAAGATTGTACGCAGTGAGAATGGACGCAATATGCTCGGCTATGCTACCGAGCCGAGAGTCCTTTCCTCTCTCACCGTGCCACGCAATGACTTTTTCCTGTGGTACTCACATCTGGAAGAGAAATCCTGGCTCCCAATTCCCAATGCCTTCGTTCCGAATGCCACCTCTCCTCATGAATATTATACAGCCATCTATTATCCCGAAGGGATAAGGGATATCGTATTTTCATCACAGGACGAGAGCGGATCATGGAATCTCTACACCTCCACTTGCTCAGGAGACACTCTCTGGAGATACCCCACGCTAATCAACGAAAACCTCACATCCCCTGAAGATGACATCTTTCCCATCCTGAGCCACAACGGCAGGGAGCTCTACTTCTCCACTAAAGGCCTCTTCGGAATGGGCGGATATGACCTATTCGTCAGCAGATGGGATGAGGAAATCAACGACTGGGGAATACCGGAGAACCTCGGTTTTCCCTACTCCTCCCCTTTCGACGATTTTCTCTTCTGCCACACTCCTGACGGTAATTTTTCCCTTTTCGCCTCCAACAGGAGCTGCCACAGGGACAGTATGACCATCTATGTGCTGGAATTTGAGAACAAGCCGATCAAAAAACCCATCACCTCTCTGGAGCAGGCACGAAATATTGCTGCACTAATACCCATAGAGAAGGACCTCCCATCACTGCCCGAATATGACGAAGGACCTCCGGTCGCATCGGCGATGGACTCTCTTTTTTTGAACTATACCTCTCTGCTGGCCAACTTGCGTGGATTGCAGGACTCGCTGATTGCCCTCGGCAAAGATCTGGAGATGATGAGAGAGCTCTATACCTCCACCGAAAATGAACAGGAACTCCAAATGCTCTCAACATTGCTGCTCAACACTGAACACCGCGCAATCGTACTGCGGTCTGAAATCAATAGTGCCACAAGCGCACTTCAGCAGATGGAGATGAAATTTCTAATGGAGGGTATCATCATAAACTTGGAAGATATTTCGGAAAAAGCTCAGGAAACCAACCCCGTCGAAGAGAAGCAATACCCCTTTGTCAAACGGAGTTTTTCAAAACCCTTTGACATTCCCATTGAGATACCTAAGGAGAGCTTTGACTACTCTTTCCGTATCCTGGATACCGCGGTAATAGCAGAACCCGTCAATATACCGGGTATCTCCTACTCCATTCAGCTCTCCGTCACCTCCCATAAAGCTCAATTGCGCCAACTCAAGGGATTTAGTCCCGTCTTTGAAAAGAGACAGTCTTCCGGTAAATATCTCTACACCGCAGGAATTTTCCACTCCTACCAAGAAGCGCTCTCCCAAATCAACATAGTGAGGAAAAGAGGCTTTCCTACTGCATTTCTGGTGGCCTATCGTGACGGTAAAAGCATCTCCGTCAATGAGGCCCGTCAGGCTGAGAATTTACCTGCTTCCGGACCAAAATACTGTGTCGTTTTGGAGAATTTTGCAGGCGGCATACCTGATGCCGTTATGGCCATCATTAGAAATAATACCTCAAAAGAGGTAGTTAGGAGCCTTTCCGAAGGGAAAGTGCTTTACATAATGGCTCCTTTTGATAAAAAAGAAGAGGCTGAAACATTTGCAGATATTCTTAAAGGGAACGGTGTGGAAGGTATAATCACAGAACAAATTAAATAACCAAAATATTATGGGAACCGGACTTATTATAATGCTAATCGTATTGGGAATAATCCTGATACTTGTAGAAATTCTTCTCATTCCGGGATTTGCCATCACCGGCATACTCGGTGTCGGATCCCTGGTGCTTGCGTGTTATTTCGGATTCACGCATCTGGGACCCCGTGCGGGTGTTATTATCATTGTGGGCGAAGTCATGCTCCTTTCGGTGCTGCTCTATTATGCACTTCGCGCCAAAACCTGGAAAAAACTCTCCCTCCACACCAATATCGACGCAAAGGTCGATGAACATCCCGAAACCAAAGGCCTCACGGCAGGTATGAAAGGAGTCACCACCACTCGCCTCAACCCCATGGGAAGGGCAAAAATCGGTGGACATGATCTTGAAGTGCGTTCGATTGACGGATTTGTCGATGAACGTACGGAAATTGTCATAGACTCCATTGAAAACGAAAAAATATTTGTAAAAAAGAAATAACAACCTAAAATCAAACCCCTATGGATGGAATAACATCAGTTTTTATTTGGATAGGAGTAGCCATCGTCGGCCTCATTATCCTTTTGTGGTTTTTCCCGATCACAATGTGGTTCCAGGCACTGATCTCAGGTGTCAGGATATCCCTCCTTCAACTTATTCTCATGCGTTGGAGAAAAGTTCCTCCCGGAACCATCGTCATGGCGATGATTACCGGTACAAAAGCGGGACTTACACTCAATGCCAACGAACTTGAAGCCCACTATCTGGCCAAAGGCAACGTACCGAAAGTAGTCAATGCTCTGATTTCTGCCGATAAGGCAAATATAGCCCTAAACTTTAAGATGGCGGCTGCCATCGACCTGGCAGGTCGTGATGTTTTTGAGGCGGTACAAATGTCCGTTAATCCCAAAGTAATCAACACGCCCCCTGTGACAGCGGTTGCCAAAGATGGTATCCAGCTCATCGTAAAAGCTCGTGTGACGGTACGCGCCAACATCAAACAACTTGTAGGAGGTGCCGGCGAGGAAACCGTCCTCGCACGCGTAGGCGAGGGTATCGTATCCAGCATCGGTTCGTCAGAATCCCACAAAGAGGTGCTTGAAAACCCCGACTCCATCTCCAAGGTGGTGCTCAATAAGGGCCTTGACGCAGGTACTGCTTTTGAAATCCTCTCCATTGACATCGCAGACATCGATATCGGAAAGAATATCGGAGCCGTACTGAAGATTGACCAGGCTAATGCCGACAAAAACATTGCTCAAGCCCGCGCCGAGGAGAAACGCGCAATGGCCGTGGCCGTTGAACAGGAAATGAGGGCAAAAGCACAGGAAGCACGTGCAAAGGTTATCGAGGCTGAGGCTCAGGTGCCCCTGGCAATGGCAGAAGCATTCCGCAGCGGCAATCTCGGCATTATGGATTACTACAAATTCCAGAATATAAAGGCCGATACCGAAATGCGCGAAAGCATCTCAAAAGGAAACAAATAGTCATTGGAAAAATACGACTACAATGGACTCCTTTATCAAGAAACTCTATTCGCGAGTTACCGTACTTGCCATTTTCCTGCTTGTTTCTACATTTTCATCAGCCCAAAATCTTTCAAACGGTACTCTGGAGTGGTACCTACCTGACGGAGAGCACCAATTCAACGACTCGATACCTACTCCTGAACAAATCCTGGGCTATCAGGTCGGGACCTACTTTCTAAATTGGGGCGATGTCTGCAAATATATGGAGCGGCTTGATGCTGCTTCCGACAGAGTCTCCCTCAAAAGATTCGGCCGGACATATAACCACAGAGAGTTTATACAGATATGCGTTTCTTCGGAGAAAAACATTTCCAACCTTGAAAAAATCAGAGAGGAGCACCTGCAACTCTGTGATCCGTCCCGCTCCCCGGCACTTGAAACGGACAAAATGCCGGTTATTGTAAATCTGATGGCATCAGTCCGTGGAAACGAAACCTCAGGAGTGAATGCCGCTATCCTTGCTGCATATTTCTTCGCAGCATCAGACTCTCCACAGATAAAAGAGATGCTTGAAAATACTATTGTGGTCATCACTCCGGGACTCAATCCGGACGGTATCAGCAGATTTGCCCATTGGACCAACTCCACGGCAAGCAAAAACAAGAGAGCTGACACTAACGGTCCACGACAGATGGAACCTTGGCCCAGTAGCCGCACCAATCACTATTATGCCGACTGCAACCGTGATTGGCTCAGTGTTCAGCATCCTGAAGGAGCCAATAGTGTAGAGATGTATAAATGGTGGATGCCCAATGTCGTGCTCGATATGCACGAACAGGGCACTACCTCGGGCTTCTTTTTTAGTCCGGGAGACCCCAACAGAACCTACAGTGGCATCTCACAGACTAATCAGGACCTGACTCTAAAAATTGCGAAGAATACCGCAGCCGAACTCGACAAAAAAGGCATTTTATATTTCTCCAAAGAGAGTTATGATGACTTTTACATCGGCAAAGGCGCCTCTTATGGTGACCTTCAGGGCTCTATTTGCATCCTTCACGAACAGGGTGCTTCTTACGGATATCTCCGTGACACTCCCTGGGGAATACTGACATTTCCCGAAACAATACGTGCACAGACCCTCGCTGCCATCTCCGTAGCCACCTCCGGCTTTCGCATGAGAGAACAACTGCTCGATTATCAGAAAAATTACTTCACTGACCAGTTAAAGATAGCGCAAAAAGACCCTGTGGCAGGAGTGAGATTTGCCGTCAAGGGGGATCGAACACGCGAATATTATCTGCTGAAGGTGCTTCTGACTCACGACATTCCGGTCTATCGCGACAGTAAAGAGCAGGGTTATATAGTTCCGATGGTCCAGAACCGCTATTACACTTTCAAGGCAATGTGGGATCACATAACCTCATTTAAAGACAGCGTATTTTACGATGTCTCCACCTGGAGTTTCCCTTCAGCATTCGGAGTCGAGAGCGAAAATCTCAAATCCGTACAGGGGCGTCTTTCAGAGAGAGTCACGGAGGCACTATTTCCCAAAGGAGTAGTAAACGGCGGTATAAGCAACATTGGATATGCATTTGGCAACAATGAATATTATGCTCCGAAAATGGCCTCAGAGTTGCTCAAAGAGGGTTTTCTATTGAGAGTATCCGGTAAAAGTTTTACTTCTGTGGAGAGAAATATGGAATATAATTTCCCCGCAGGCACCATATTTATCCCCGTTTACGGACAACCTGCAAGCGGAGAGGAACTTTATGAGAAGATTTCGGTTCTGGCGGAGCAGACCGGAGTGCAGGTTCACTCGTTCAAGACCTCCATGATGAAGGATTTCGACCTCGGCAGCACTATGTACTCAAGCCTCAAAAAACCCGATGTAGCAATGGTTACAGGACGCGGGCTGAGCTCTTCCAACACCGGTGAAGCCTGGTTCGCCATCGACCGTAAATTTGAGTTTGATCATACTATGGTCGACCATTCACGTATCACCTCTTCCCGTGACCTTTCGCGGTATAACGTGATGGTGATCCTTGGAGGAGTGCCTTCTCCTCTGCAGCAGGATGATTTTTATGAAACTGTAGGCAGTTGGGTAAAAAGCGGAGGTACACTGATTCTTGGAGGAGAGGCTGCGCCGATAGCACAGAAGGCGGGGCTTGCTGCGATTACCACAAATTCCGGCAGTGGCATTTCTGGAGTGATTTTGGAGTGCGATATCGATTTGGAGTCTCCGCTATTCTGGGGTTTCAATGAAAGCACTTTGCAGGTGTTCAAGTACAGGGCAGCAGTCTATTCGTGTGAAAAGGGTACCGCCCCAATGAAATACTCACAGGATCCTTACGTTTCAGGATATATAACTGAAGAAAATATTGGCAGATTCCGTGGCGGACAGTCTATAATAACCTACAAAGCCGGACGCGGGCGTGTGATTTTCTTTGCAGATGAGGTAAATTTCCGTTCATACTGGTACGGCACGTCCAAAGTGTTTGCAAACGCTATCTTGTATGGCGGATTGCTATAGGACAAATGCAATAACGACATATTTATTATGAAAAGAAGATAAAAGCAAAGAGCGGCCTACCGAAAGTTTCGATAGACTGCTCTTTACATTCTTTTTCAGATAGAAACTACAGAGGATTCTGTTCGCAAAGCGGATTTGAAGCGATCTCGTTGTAGGGAATCAGCCACTGCCAAACCTCATCAACCGAAGGTTTACCAGTCTTCCTGGCCTGTTCTCCGGGCATTTGCTCTCCATACATGTTGTAGTTTGAAGCCAGAGGATCAAGAGGAGGTACTTTCGGGTTGTTCCAAGGAGCCATTTTGGCGTTTGTGCCCCATCCGTTAGCCGTACCACCTTGATTGTACCCGTCGCGTGGCTTGGGACCACGGTCTATGGCCTGGTCAAGACGTTTGAGGTCATGCCAGCGGGTGCCATGCTCAGCCCAAAGTTCAACCCTTCGCTGCCATATTACCGCTTCTACAAGAGCCTCTCCGCTAATTGTCGGTTTCGCATATTTGGGATCTCGATGTTGCGCTATAGTGTAGAGCATATTCTGCGCTTTGTCATTTTGTCCCGCTCGTGCATAGCCCTCTGCCGCTATCAGATACATCTCTGGAAGACGCATGTAGGCAACATCATGGAAATCATTCTGCGTCTGGTTATCATCCACAATCCATTTCTGCGACATCCAACAAGCCCTGCGTGCCGATGAACTGCCGGGGAGATAGAGTTCCTTGGCGGTGTAGGGATCTTCCACCCAGAGGCGTTTTCTCACGTCTGATTCAGGAATTGTGTTGTAGAGCAGATTGAGAATAGCCCTCGGACTATTTCTGTTGTAAGCTGCGTAGTTGTTGGAGATGAAATTGTGCCAAGAGCGATTTCCACCTCCCTGTGAATTGTCTTCTTTGGCGATAAGCCCCCACAGCCATTCAGTATTGGTTGCATCACTGGCGCGGTTGACTACGGTGGTATAAGTATCGTCCTGGAGCTTTGCTCCGGAATATTTTACGACATACTCGGCATCGGCTGCGGCTTCACTCCATTTTCCCATTGTCAGATAGACTCTGGCACGGATTCCTCTTACGACATATTTGTCGAAATGTGATTTGTTTACCTTTTTGATTGTGCATTTGTCGAGATATTCAAACGCAGTGCTAAGGTCTGCAAGAATCTGTGCATAGGTCTCTTCAACCGAACTTCTGGCCATAGGGTCAGGCGAAGGAGTCAGACGTAAGATTACGCCGGGTTGGGTATTGTTGCCTGCAGGATTGTATCTTTTAGCCCAGGCCTGCACAAGCTCAAACAATGCAAATCCACGATAAGCATATGCCTCCCCAACCGCCATATAGCCGTATTGTTCCGAACCCGGCATTCCGGCATCATAGGCTTCAATTACCTTGTTGGCATTGTTTATTACCCTATAGAATAATTTCCAGTAGTAATTGAGATCGTTGTATTTGTGGGAAAGATCACGGTGATGCGTAAGCTGTGCGCAAAATTTGTACATCACATTGTCGTAGGTCCATACCACGTCATCAGCCATAAAGGCAAGATGGAGACAGAAAGTTTGATAACCTCCCTGACCATTCCAGGAGGTGGTAGTGCCGCTGGAGTTACCTTCGTACATCATACGATGAATACCGTTAATGGCCATCATGGCATTTTCGGTACTGCTGAAAATACTGGCCTCATCGACCGAGGATGTAGGTGCTGTGTCCAGAAACTCTTTACTACAGGACCAGGCGGTCAACAGCACGGCTGTCAAAAGTATGATAGGATATATTCGTTTCATATCAATAAGCTTTAAAGAGTAATATTAACACCAAGAGAAATGGTCCTTGACGGACTAAAGCGGTCTCCACCGGAATCGTAGTTGCTCAACGAATAGTTTGAGTTGAGACCCCTGCGGGCATTGAATACATAGAGATGGTCTCCTGCCAGATATACCTGAATCTTGCTGAGCCTGAGTCTTTCACACCACTTTTTCGGAAGTGAATAGGCTAAATTGAGACTATTGATCTCCAGCATATTGGTGGTGGTAAGCCATCTTGTTGAACGCGCAGCGTGGATATTTGAGGCATAGGCGGCATTGCTGGTCAACATAGGCACATTAGTCACATCACCCGGCTGACGCCACATTTTGGCAGCAAGGTCGGGAGAGAGGTTTACAGAGTTGGTACTCACCAGAGCACCAATCATCACATTTTCATAAGCCCTGTCATAGGTCCATCCACCCAGTTGGTAGTAGAGATCAAGCGATAAGGTAAAGCCTTTCCAGCTGAGGGAGGTATTGATACCTCCGAAAAGGTCGGGTATTGAGGATCCGCTGTAATCTTCACGCGCCTTGGCCATATTTGTCGTATAATTAACACCGTTGACATTTACAATATCTTCAGAGGTATCGCCAATATATTCGTCCGCAATCTCAAAGATGTTCAAACCTGTCTGAGGGTCCACGCCTGCCCATTGATATAGCCACCATTCATATACGGAGTGTCCCTCCTCCACTTTGTTGTAGGAAGCGCTTCTCAAGAAGGGCTCGATAGGCAGCGAGGTAATGCGGTTTTTAAGGAATGTGCCGGTAAATCCTACATTCCACCTTAAATCGCCGCTCCTGAAAATGTCATAGTCGAGTTGGAATTCAACTCCTCTGTTGTATAGACCGCCGGCATTTTCGTTATGAGAGGTGAGACCGGTTGAAGGAGGAAGAGTTACCTCCATCAAAAGGTTGGTAGTCCTGCGGTCAAAATATTCTAACGATCCTCTCAAACGCCTGTTGAAGAGGGAGAATTCGAGTGCCACGTCCCAGTTTGTACTAACTTCCCATTGTAGATCGGGATTTCCCGTAGAGGTCATGCTCTGGGTATAACCCGGCTCATCTACATTCTGATTGATCACATAAAGTGCCATCCAGGGGAAATAGCTGCCCAAGTCATCGCTACCGACAGTTCCCACGGACGCACGCAATTTTAATCCATTAATCCAATCAATATCTCGCATGAAGTTTTCTCTATCAATAACCCAGGATCCTCCAACCGACCAGAAGTTGCCCCAGCGTGAATTTCTTGAGAATCTGGAACTGCCGTCCCTACGGAATGAACCGGAGAAGAAATACTTACCATCATAGTCATAATTGGCACGGGCAAAATAACCTTCAGTATTGTAAACGTTTTTGTAAGAACTAGGTTGTGCACTCACTTCAATATAGTTATCGAATTCATAGTTGTCGCCGATTACAATTTGGTAACGCATCGAAACCGAAGCATCTAGTGTATATGTGTAACTGTTGCTTTCGTGACCAAACAATGCATCCACATGGTGTTTCCCGAAGTTGTGTCCCCAGGTTAGAAGCTGGTTGAAAGTCCAGGTACGGGTATTTGAGACTGTTTTGGAAGTGGCAGGGGTATTTGATGTCAACTCCGAATAGAACGGGGTAGCTGAATGTGCTACATAATTACTGTTGTAAAGAGCGGCATTTGCCGTGAATTTGAAATCCTTGAGGAATGAAATCTCAATGTAGGGTTTCACATCCATCATTGCTCTTTCTTGCTGGTTGAATCGGTCCTGAAGTTGTCTGGGAGCATTTACTCCAGAGTAGATTACACGTCCCGGAATAGTCAGTCCTGAAGCTGTAGTGTAACCTTCTCCAAAATCATAAATCGGGTTACCATGTTCATCCAAAATATAAGCTCCTGTGTTATCGTGTAGATGTACGCCATACACCGGAGGCATACGTCTCGCAATCATGAAGACATTGCCCATAGTTCCCTGCGAAGTGGACTGAATGCCATAGCGTGTACTCAATGTGGAGGCCAGATTGACTCCGACATTAAGCCAATCAGTGGCTTTTGCAGAGACATTTGCTCTTGCGGTGTAACGTTCAAATCCGGATCCTACAATATATCCTTCATTGTCGGAATAGCCTACAGAGGCGTAGTAACTGCTCTTACCGTGACGCCCGTTTGCACTTAACGAATAATCCTGAACAAGTCCCACCTGCTCTATTCCACTTCTCCAGTCCGTGTCATCGAGCCATTTGAAAGTCGCGCTGCTATTGTATTTACCGTTTATATCGACGACCTCGGTAATGCCGCATGACCAGGGATTATATTCTTCGGTAAAATTAAGGCTGGTTGCAACGGCGTTGGAGGCACGACGAGCTGCATCATCCGGGGTAACACCATTAAGAATGTGGTTGTTGTAATAGAGACGCCAATAGGTCTCCATATAGTCCTTGATGCCCATTGTTTCGTAGTCCTTGTACTCTCGGGTCACCCAGCCCGTGGAAACCTTAACATTAATAGTGGCTTTCTCGCTTTTGCCCTGTTTTGTCGTAACCATTATCACACCATTGGCTGCACGTGCACCGTAGAGTGCAGTGGAAGCGGCATCCTTTAGTACCGTAATACTCTCGATATCACCAGCAGGTATGCTTGATAGGACTCCGGAGTAAATAATACCGTCCATTACTATGAGCGGGTCGATATTACCGTTGATGGATCCGATGCCGCGGATAGTAATGGTGGCATCAGCACCGGGTTGACCAAGAGCGGAGGTAAGACGGATACCGGGTGTAGAACCGTTGAGTGTATTGAGAGGGTTTGAACTAGGGATGAGTTGAATCTTTTCACCGCTTATTTTACCTGCGGATCCCGTAAATGAAGATTTGGTAGCGGTACCATATGCCACTACCATCACTTCTTCCAGAGCTTCGGAATCAGGTACGAGAACTACATCTATCATAGCTCGTCCATTTACCGGAACTTCCTGGCTGAGGTACCCGATGGAAGAGAAAATCAATACGCCGTTACGCGGTACCGAGATTAAATATTTGCCGTCGGCATCAGCCGCGACTCCGGAAGTTGTGCCTTTGAGAACCACGCTTGCGAAAGGTACCGGATCGTGATTCTCATCGAATACGGTACCTTTGACGGAAATATTTCCGCTTTGGGCAAGCATTTGTAAAGGCAATAATAACAGCAATAACATTACTGTTATTAAATGATGTGTGTGATGTTTGTAATGCATATATAGAAGTTTTAGGAGATTTTAAACCGTCAAAATATAGTCTCCTGTCCCTTCAATCCAGTGCCCCACCTCAAATATATAAAAATATCGACTCTTTAATTTACAAATAAAACGAAATAGTTCCAAAAAAATCCTTAATTATTCACGATAAAGTCCTTATTGATAAAATTTTCCATAAGGAAAGCGTCAATTTCCCGACAAAGGGCATCTCGCTCCGGATCCGATATATGCCCTTCACTTCTCCACTTTTCAAGCAAAGGGAGAGTAATATCCCTGACATGAGCCTCGATCGGAGCCAGACGCTGAATAATACCCGTACCTCTGCTATTGTAGAGAGCGCTGAAATGAAAATAATTCTTCCCGTTGCCTCGTGTGATCGGAAATATCTCCAATTTCAAAGCACTTGCTTTGATACACATGGGTGAATCTTGCTTTTCATCCCCCTCGAGCTGCCTTATAACAACTGGTAAACCCTCTTTACCGCAACTTACCCAGGCAGGAACCGCAACAGAACAGGGAGGATATCCCAAAACCGTCCAAAGAGTGGTCAACTGCGGATTTTCACCGGGACGCACAGCCTGAATAACTGAGGTAACGACACTAATTCTACGCGGAATAAAGTCACAGTCGGGAAAGAATCCGCTCGGCCGGTCATATCCCTCATCAGCCATCTTCCT
>JAGONS010000043.1 GCA_017992915.1 Bacteroidales bacterium
GAAGGGCGTCAAGATCACTCTAATGCTATATATACAGCCGGAACACCCGAAATTGATGCATTGAAAGCGAAATATCCTTTTTCGCAGCTGAGCGCGAGCGGTGAGGATGTAGGTCTTCCCGATGGGCAGATGGGTAATTCCGAGGTGGGACACCTGAATATAGGAGCCGGTCGTGTGGTATATCAAGACCTCGTGAAGATCAATATCGCCTGTCGCGAACATGCCCTGATGTCCAACAAGGAGATCGCGGCGGCTTACGAATATGTGAAAAAATCGGGCAAACAGCTCCATTTCATGGGACTTTGCTCACACGGTGGAGTACACAGTTCTCTCAACCATCTCTACGAATTCTTGCGTGAAGCGGCAAATGCGGGCCTGGAAAAGGTATTCGTGCATTGTTTTATGGATGGTCGTGATACCGACCCTCGAAGCGGAAAGGACTATGTGGCCGAGTTGGAGGAGGTTCTTTCACGCACTACCGGTAAGATAGCCTCCGTGGTGGGCCGTTATTATGCAATGGATAGGGACAAGAGATGGGAAAGAATCAAGGAGGCCTATGATCTTCTTGTCTTCGGCAAAGGCCGCAAGGCTATATCAGCTGTTGAGGCCATAGAGAAATCCTATCAGGAGGAGGTTACCGATGAATTCATCAAGCCGATCTCCATTGTGGAGGAAAATGGTGCTCCTGTGGCCACCATACAGGAGGGAGATGCTGTCGTCTTCTTTAATTTCAGAAATGACCGCGCCCGCGAAATGACCTATGTGCTTACCCAGACCGATATGCCTGAGGCAGGAATGCATACCATCCCTCTCTACTATTGCACCCTGACTCCATATGATGATAAATTTCAGGGACTTCATATCCTTTTCGACAAGGAGAATGTACCCCAGACTATCGGAGAGGTAGTTTCTTCTCTCGGCAAGAGACAACTCCGCATTGCCGAAACGGAAAAATATGCACATGTAACCTTTTTCTTCAATGGCGGACGTGAAAAAGAATTCGCCGGAGAGGATCGCATATTGATCAATTCCCCGAAAGTGGCAACTTATGATCTAAAGCCTGAGATGAGCGCATTGGAGGTAAAGGATGCGCTGATAGTCGAGCTTGCCACAGGCAAACACGATATGGTGATACTCAACTTCGCCAATGGAGATATGGTGGGACATACGGGTGTCTATGATGCCATCCTGAAGGCGGTAAGGACTGTTGATACTTGTGTGGGCGAGGTGGTCAGAGCGGCACGTAAGGCCGGATATTCTGTCCTTATTACCGCAGACCACGGCAATGCCGACAATGCCGTCAATGAAGACGGCTCTCCCAATACAGCCCATTCACTCAATAAAGTGCCCTTTATAGTGGTAGATGACGATGTGAAAGAGGTCAGCGACGGTATCCTGGCCGATATTGCTCCTACCATGCTCAAACTTATGGGAATTCCTCAGCCTGAGATTATGACGGGCCGTTCACTTATAAAGATATAAACTAATAGAAATCCTTTGTAATGTCATTTGTCCACCTTCACGTCCACTCGCAATACTCCATTCTCGACGGAGCCTCTCCCATCAAGGCCCTTTTCCAAAAGGCACGCAAGTATGGACAGCCCGCCCTGGCACTAACCGACCACGGTTATATGTATGGTGTCAAGGAGTTTTTAAGGGTGGCGGCCGACTATCCCGATGTAAAACCCATTGTCGGATGTGAGGTCTACGTAGCACTGGAGGACAGACATACCCGCCGCGGAAAAATTGATCAGAAGGCTTATCACCTGATTCTTTTGGCAAAAAATATCACAGGATACCACAATCTGGTCAAACTTTGTTCGCTGGGTAATATAGAGGGATTTTATTTTCATCCGAGAATTGACCGTGAACTGATTGAAAAATATCATGAGGGACTGATTTGTACCACTGCCTGTCTTGGCGGAGAAGTACCCAGGCGCATAATGGAAGGAAATATGGAGGCTGCGGAAGAAGCCGTACTCTGGTACAAATCCATTTTCGGTGAAGACTATTATCTGGAGGTCCAAAGCCATCCCACGGATTTGCCTCTTGCCCCGAAGGAGACCTTTGAAAAACAGCAGATTGTCAACGAGGCTCTTTATGAGCTGGCAAAAAAGCACGATATCAAGGTGATTGCCACCAATGATGTTCATTTTGTGGATAAGGAAGATGGTCCGGCTCATGACCGTCTGATTTGCCTCACATTCAACAACAATGTTGATGATCCTGACAGGCTGCGTTATACCCAACAGGAGTATTTCAAAAGTAAAGAGGAGATGGCGGCTCTATTTCCCGACCATCCGGAGGTGTTGTCCAATACTCTTGAAGTTGCCGACAAAGTCGAACTCTATTCCATCGACTCAGATCCGATACTGCCCCATTTCCCAATACCGGAAGAGTATAAAGATTCGAACGAATATCTGAGATACCTCACCTATAAAGGTGCAGAAATCCGTTATGGAAAAGAGATTCCTCAAAATATACGTGACAGGATAGATTTCGAGCTGGAAACTATTCAAAAGATGGGATTTCCCGACTATTTTCTCATCGTCCAGGACTTCATTGCGGCTGCGCGTAATATGGGCGTTTCCGTAGGACCCGGACGAGGTTCGGCAGCGGGATCCGTAGTGGCATACTGTCTTAAGATCACCAATATAGACCCCATCAAATATGATCTCCTGTTTGAGCGTTTTTTAAATCCTGATCGTATTTCTATGCCCGATATAGATATCGACTTTGACGACGAAGGACGTTCCAAGGTATTCGAATACGTTGAGAACAAATATGGCAAAGATCATGTTGCCCATGTGATCACATTCGGTACAATGGCAACCAAAAGTGCCATCAGGGATGTTGCGCGTATCGAACAGGTACCTCTTCAGGAGGCCGATCGTCTGAGCAAACTTGTTCCCAGATCATTTGAAATTGATGCTTACGATAAAACTGACTCGACGTCGCTGGTTAAGGTAGAGGTGCCTCCGACCGTAAAACTCTGTGTGGAGAGAATACAGGACTTTAAAGATGCCCTTAATTCGGAGGATAAAAATTTGAGCAATACGATTAAATATGCTCAACAGCTTGAAGGTAGCATTCGCCAGACCGGAGTTCACGCCTGTGCTCTTATCATAGGTCGTGAAGACCTTACCAACATAATTCCCATAACAGTGGAGGAGGATAAGGATAGCAAGGAGAAAATTTGGGTTTCACAATATGAAGGCTCTTATATCGAGCAGGTGGGTATGCTCAAGATGGACTTTCTCGGTCTGAAGACTCTTTCAATCATCAAAGAGACGATGTCCAACATTGTTGAGAGCGGCCACGAGCCTTTTGACATCGAAGCCATTCCCATCGACGATCCTCTTACCTATAAGCTTTTCAGTAAGGGCAATACGACGGCAGTCTTCCAGTTTGAGTCAGACGGTATGAAAAAATGGCTTCGGGAACTCCATCCAACTAGATTTGAGGACCTGATTGTGATGAATGCCCTCTACCGCCCCGGTCCTATGGAATACATCCCCGATTTTGTGGCCCGTAAACATGGAAAACAGGAGATTACATACGACCTGAAGGAGATGGAGGAGTATCTTGAGGACACCTATGGTATTACGGTATATCAGGAACAGGCGATGCGACTTTCCCAAGAGCTTGCCGGATTTACTCCCGGTATGGCCGACACGCTCCGCAAGGCTATGGGCAAAAAACAGCTTAGCGTGATGGAGAAACTCAACGACCAGTTTATGGAGGGAGGTCTGGCCAAAGGTCACCCGCAAGAGATTTTGGAAAAGATCTGGAAGGACTGGAAGAGTTTTGCAGAGTATGCATTCAACAAGTCACACGCCACCTGTTACGCCTGGCTGGGTTACCAGACCGGCTATCTAAAAGCACACTATCCTGCTCAGTTCCTTGCCGCCAACCTCAGCAAAAACCTCAACGATATTGAGGAAATCACCAAGTTGATGGATGACTGCAAAAGGATGAAAATCGAAGTGCTCGGACCCGACATCAACGAGAGCCGTACTACATTTACCGTCAACAAAAAGGGCAATATCCGTTTCGGAATGGCAGGCATCAAAGGTGTGGGGACAAATGTCATCGATGCAATTATCGCGGAAAGGGAGCGGGGAGGCGCATTTACCGATATCTTCGACTTCGTAGAAAGACTTCCTTCGGGTGTGGTCAATCGCAGGGTCATAGAGTGTCTCATCTATTCCGGTTCCTTTGACTCCTTCAGTGATATACACAGGACGCAGTATTTCCTTTTCAACAACAAGGATGAGTCCTTTATTGACGAACTTCTGAAATATACCTATAAATATCAGAACGACAGTGTGATGCAGGGTGGACTCTTCGGGGATATCGAAGAGATGAAGCCGGTGCGTCCCGAGATTCCGCCTTTTCGGGGGTATGATGAGATAGAACTTCTTAAGAAGGAGAAAGAACTGGTGGGTATGTATATCTCTTCTCATCCGTTGGACAAATTCAAATTTGAATTTGATAACTTGGTGACAGTCGAACTCAGCGAAATGCGCAGTATAGAAGATAATCTCTCAAGGGATCCCAAACTCCGGAACATTGAATTTACGGTAGGAGGCCTTGTGACTGATGTGCAGATCAAATATACCCGTACCGGAAACCGCCCCTGGTGCACATTCACGGTAGAGGATTTCAATGGCAGCCATACATTTTCCCTTTCCGGTAGGAGCTATGAAGCTTATATGCACTACATGGTGGATCACACTGCTTTGTTGATCAAGTGCGTGACGAAAGAACTTTACCGTAAGGAAGCGGAAGACAATAAGAAGGCGCCGGAATATCGTTTATTCATCGCCAATATGACTCTTCTCTCCAACGCAAAAGAGCAATTTTTCAAAGAATTGCATATATCTATGGATCTGGAGCAGTCGGATGCCGGTTTCCGCAAAGCCCTGACTAAGAAATTGCGTACCCATAAAGGAGAAACGCCTCTATTTATCGACCTTTCATTTAATCATAACGGAGAAAAAGAGACAGTTTCGCTCTATTCAAACAAATTCAGGGTATCGGTAGATGGAGAGCTTGTGGATTGGCTTTACGAACAGGGTCTCGACTGCCGTGTCGTCAAGAAGATGAATTGGTAAAGAGATTCAGCAATTCCTCTATAGATTTTGCCTTGATGGTTTTTCCCTCTGGAAATGAAACGATGAATTCGGTGGAAGAAATACATTGCACCGAAATAATATTTTCGGCGGGAGCCGTAGGAGCAAATCCTTTGCGTTTGAGCGCATTTCCCACCCAAAATGCACTCCGTGCCTCCCCGTCGACACCTACGGGATTTTCCGAAGGAACAGGGGAAATTTTTCCCGAATAGGAGTCGAAAACCACTCCCTTTTTGCTAAAGAAAGATTCCAGCACTCCGTTGAGAATCAAATCCTCAGGTGTGCCGCAGACCATAGGCGCGGAGGCACGGTTATCCTTTGCGCCCCTCTCCTGAAGCCAAAGTTTGTCACCGAGCTGGATTGTGGAATCCAGGTCGTGGGTGGAGAGCAGGATACTCTTCTGTTGCTCCCGCGCAAGCTTGCGCAAAAGTACCATTATCTCTATCCTGCTTGTGACATCCAGAAATGCGGTGGGCTCGTCGAGCATGATGATCGGGCACTCCTGGGCCAGTACTTTAGCTATAAAGACTTTTTGGCGTTCTCCATCGCTCAGTTCCGATATATACGAAGATGCCTTATGTGTGATGCCCACAGCTTCAAGAGATTTTGAGATGGCTTCGTGATCACTATCTTTAAGCTGTCCGAAGATGCCTGTATGCGGATATCTGCCCAGTGAGACCAGATCGTAAACAGTGATGCCTCCTGCATAGGTCTTTTCAGTAAGTACAACTCCGATGAGAGTGGAAAGACGGTTGTGGGAATAGCTTCCAAGAGGAGCTCCGAAGACTTTTACACTGCCTGCCAGAGGGGGCAGGAGACCGCAGAGAGTCTTGAGAAGGGTGGACTTTCCGGCGCCGTTGAGGCCGAGCAGGCAAGTGACTTCACCATTGCGGAGTTCCATATCCAGCGAATCATGGATAACCTTGCGTCTTCTGCCTCTCAGAGAATATCCGATGGCCAGTCCGGTTGCCGATATGGTGATCTGCTGTTTCATCTCTCAATTGAAATATTGGATATTCCTGCGGTTTACAATTACATATATGATGACCGGTGCGCCGATAATCGGGGTGATGGCATTGAGCGGCAATATGGAGTTGCTGCCCGGCACTACAGTCAACATATTGCACAAAAGCGCAACGCAAGCTCCTGCAAGCAGGGTAATGGGCAACAACTGTTTGTGGTTGGAGGTTCCGAGTAGCAGTCGGGCAATGTGAGGTACTGCCAGACCTATGAAAGAAATAGGACCGCAAAAAGCAGTAGTGGCGGCAGTGAGAATACCGGTGCAGAGAAGTATGGCAATGCGGACCCTCTTGATGCGCACACCCAGATTGGCAGCGTATGACTCTCCGAGCAGCAATGCATTAAGGGGCTTGATGAGGAAAATCGAGCCCAGCAGCCCGCCGGCGGCAAATACTACAAACCAGGGGAGTTTCTCCATTGAAACTCCGGTGAAGTCACCCATCCCCCAGAGTACAAACTGATGCACTTTGTCAGGGGAGGCGTGATAGTTGAGGATGGAGATTATCGAGGAGGCGAGATATCCCACCATTATACCTATGATGAGCAACATCACGCTGTTCCGCACTTTCCTGGAAAATCCTATAATGATTAACAGTACGACCGAGGCTCCGACAAATGCTGCGAGGATTGTGGAGAGATAGGTGTTGAAAGAGAAATATATCATCACGAGCGCCACGCCGAGATAGGCTCCGTCGCTGATACCCAGAATCGAGGGACCGGCAAGAGGATTTTTGAAAAGAGTCTGTAGCAAAAGTCCGCTTACCGCCAGAGAAGCCCCGGCAAAGAGAGCCGTTATGGTCTGGGGAAGCCTCGACTGCATCACAATCTGCACCCAGGTTTGACGCCCTTCAAATGTGCCGGCAATAATTTCCAATACGGAACCTATAGGTATCCTGACTGCACCATAGAGCAGTCCGCCGCAGAAAAGCAGCAGAAGAGCCACTCCCAGGCAAATATAGACTGTGATATATTTGCTCCTTACCTTCATTTCATCGGGGCATAATATCTTAGATCATATCCGGGCATAAGTTCCGGATGGTAAATGAATATCAAATCTTCCAGGAGACGGTCGGGGTGAAGCGTGATATCGTCGTAATAGGTGGTTCTTATGGTGTGGCAAATGTAAATATTCTTCTCCTTAAATGGTCTGAAATTGCTGTAAGGCTGATATTCATCTTTCAGAATATCATACGTGTATTCGTGTTTAGTATCATATTTGAAAAGCCATATATCCGCATCATATGCCCTGTCCAGAACGCTTTCAAACGTCTGGTGCACACTCTCGCTGCCTTCGAAATCGCTGAAAATATAGTCGGCACCGGCATCCGAGTGGATTGTGCCTATATAGCTTCCTCCTGCGGGAATTATCCAGGATGCTCCATATTTTCTCTCAAGCAGGACACGGGGTCTTTTTTCGGACTTTGCCGCCAGATTCTTGAGATGGTTGTAACGATCTCTTGTGGCAAAGAAAATGGAGTCCGCTCTCTCTCCTTCCCCGAAAAGAAGTCCGTAGAAACGGCCCCATTCAGTCCTTCCAAGGGGGTGGTTTTCCATATAGTCGGCCGCTTCCACTATCGGAATGCCCAGTTTTTCGGCTGCACCGTAGCCGCTGTTTTCGTAAGGGGATGCAATGATCAGTTCTGTATCCAGTTCGATGATTTTCTCAATATTCGGTGCTGTTGCAAGGCCTATATCGGCTATTCTGCCATCGGCAATCCTTTCGAGAATGAGGCTGTCGGTGACATATTGTATCTCACAGACTCCTTTGATGGCATCAATACGCCCCATTTGCACCACCATCGAGGCATGGACCGATGTGTAAAACACTGCTTTTTCGACCGGAGTCCTGATGATGATGCCTTCGGGAAGAGAATCCGGTAATGGTTTGTTTTTATCAATCAGCACATAACGTCTGAGTGTCTTGAGAGTATCCCAGGGGTTGCGGACATTCACGATTATCCAATCATCAAAACGGGAAATTTCAAAGCCTTTGGCGTAATATACACTGTCGGCTTTGAAACATTCCGTTTCGGCTGTTACTCCGCTCCTGCTTTCACAGGAGCAGAGCGAAGCCATCAATATAATAAAAACAAAACCTATGAAGAATTGTCGGGTCATTCTTATTTATCTTTTTGACCACCGGCAGTTACCGGACATGCGGTGATAGGGTTGAGTCCTCCGGTGTCAAATGCGTGATACATTTGCCCAAAGGCGTCGATTACATACATCTGTCCGTTGGTAACATAGTCGGATGTGCCTATGTAAATAAGTGTAAGCAATGTGTCGGCGGAAAGAGAATAGGGATTTTCCACGCGTGTTCCATCTTTTATCAGTTTACCGTAGATTTCTTTTTTGTTTGTATCGAAAATATAATAATCGGCTATCAGATTCCAATTTGCATCATAACTCGAGCTTACAAGATAGAGGGCATTGCCCGGGCCTTTGGCGATAAATGTAGGTGTAATACCTTCCAGCTCAAGTTTCTGAACGGAGTCGTTGTTAGTGTTGACAATCTGGAGGCAGGAGGGAACATCATTATAGTTGCCCATGGATATCACATAGAGATTACCTCTTGAGTCAGACTCCAGATAGACCGGATTGTCCGAAACCTTAACTTCGCTCATCACATCCATGGTAACGGGGTTGAGAACGGAGAGAGTCTTGCCGTAGTTGGGGTAGTTCATGCCACCTGAATTGGCAACATAGAGTTTTTCACCTGCAATTTTGATCTGTTCGGGGTTATCTCCAACTTTTGCAAGTGCGGATACCGTTAGGGATGTGGTGTCAATCTTGCCGGCATAACCCTCGTAGAAGGTTACATATACGCAGTCCTCCCAGGTAGTGAAGAAGCGTGGCGATAGATTGGCTGCTGAACCTTTAGCCTTGGTTTTGATCTCTTTGATTACTTTTCCATCAAGGTCAGTTACGAAAATGACCCCTGAGTTGTAAACGGCAATATAAATTTTGCTGCCGAAAGCAATCATATCCTGAGCGGTATCGCCGAGTTTCCTGCCCTCATTACTGCGCTCGAAGATGTTGTAGTTGAGCTCCTTGGTATAAGGATTATAAGCAGTAAAATTGGCATCGTTTGAACCGAAATTTCCATTGTTGAGGATGTAGGTACCGATGGTAGTCAGAGGAATTTCCGGTTCCTTACCATTGTTGGGGTCGAGGCAGGAGGAGGATGACATAATCAGTACCGCTCCTGCAATAATTGCGAGTCTGAGAAGTGTTCTTTTCATTTTTCTATCGTTATTTGATTTATATTTTAATTTTCAATGTGAGCCTGAAGTTGCGTCCGGGCATCGGATAATATTGTATGATATCGTAC
>JAGONS010000044.1 GCA_017992915.1 Bacteroidales bacterium
ACTTAAAATGACAGAAACAAAACCCATTATGCCTCCTCCGGAACAAGATTTGTTTATTGAATTTACAAGACCTATATTTGATCAGGCTGTAGGTTTTGTGAGAAACTATTATTCAAGCATCAGTCTGCCGTTATAAACTCGCTGGCATTAAATGGAGTGATTTTCAAACAGAATTGAAAATAATTGTATTTATTGAAAATATTAAACTCTAATGAAAAAGTGCCAATTCGTATTCTACCTCCAATTTTGATTGCATAAACATGTTTTTCTATATTTATACATAAAATAAATAAGAAAATCAAAAATTATTGCATGTATATCTGTAATAATTGCTACATTTGCATAGAATTAAACCTATAAAGCAATTATATGTCGAAATTTCCAACCGTACTCCACCGAAGAGATACTTATATTGAACGCATAAAGCCATTTATGCATACACCTATCGTAAAAGTAATGATTGGGCATCGAAGGGTGGGCAAGAGTTATATTCTTTATCAACTTATTGACGAAATAAGGAATAATGAGCATGATGCCAATATCATATATATCAACAAGGAAGATATTGCTTATGTGGATATTGTTTCCTCAAAAGACCTGTATGATTATATTGCATCCAGACTGATGAGTAAAAGAAAAAACTACATTTTTATTGACGAAATTCAAGAAATAGAAGATTTCAAAGTTGCCGTCCGCTCTTTGGCATTGGACGACAGTAATGATATCTACATTACAGGAAGCAACTCAGAGATGTTTTCGAGTGATTTGGCAAACGAACTTGGCGGCAGGTATGTTGAATTTAAGATATACAGCCTTTCCTATATGGAGTTTCTGAACTTTCACAAACTGAATAATGACGATGAATCGCTGGAAAAATATGGCCGTTTCGGTGGTTTACCTTACCTAATTCACTTGCCAATGCGTGAAGAGGTGGTAATGGAGTATATTCGTTCGGTTTATTCAACCATTGTTCTTCGTGACGTTGTTGCTCGCCATAATATCCGTAATACAGCATTTTTGGAACAATTAATTCGTTTCTTGGCAGATAATATCGGAAGTCTTTTTTCTTCGAAAAGTATCAGTGATTTTTTGAAAAGTCAAAATATACGAATGTCGCCCACATTAGTGTCCGAATATGCAGACGCTTTGGCTTCAGCATTTGTGGTTCATCGCTTAGGACGTTATGATATTGTTGGGAAACGTTTATTTGAACGTGGCGAAAAGTATTTTTTCGAAAATATGGGAATCCGTAATGTTGTGGCGGGCTACAAACCGCAAGACAGAGCAAAACGATTGGAAAATATTGTTTGCAATCATTTGTTGTATTGTGGCTATGACATAACTGTGGGAACACTTTCGACTGAGGAAATCGATTTTGTTTGTAAACGAGCCGGCGAAACATTATATGTACAGGTCGCGGTGGAATTGTCTAAACCCGAAACTGTCGCCAGAGAGTTTGGCAATTTGTTGAAGATAAAAGATAATTATCCCAAAATCGTAGTATCCGGCGAACGTTCATTCGAAAATACTTACGAAGGAATAGAACACATTTACATTCGAGATTTTTTGACTTCTTCCGTTACTCCAAAAATTGTGTAAGCCTTCGACCAAGTTTGTACAGTGTTTATTTCAACAAATAAAGCCCTTCTTTCGAAGAGCTTTTTTGCGGTGCGGACGGGACTCGAACCCGCGACCCCCGGCGTGACAGGCCGATATTCTAACCAGCTGAACTACCGCACCATTGAGTGGTCAATCAATTTTTCCCCTTTTGGGACTGCAAATATAGATACTTTTTTATATCCGGCAAAATAAATCATACTTTTTTGAAAAAAGTAAAGTGGACATTGCCGTAGCGTTTTTCTTTGACAAAATAAGGATGCTCTGCAAAGCTGTACTCATTTGAATGTTCCAAAATGAGGTAGCCGTTATCAGCCAATATGTTGTGCTCTATAATCCTGTCAGGAATAGTATCGAGACCTACAATTTTATATGGAGGGTCGGCAAATACGATATCAAAACTCCTGGTGCATACATTTATGAAATCAAACACATTGTGACGTACAACAATTAGGGCCGAAAGCCCCAATCCGACTGCAGTTTTACGTATGAAGTCAGCCTGTAGAGGATTCATCTCGACGGCAACTATCTCTTTGCATCCCCGTGATGCAAATTCAAATGAGATGCTGCCGGTACCGGCAAAAAGGTCGAGAACAGTTGTTTCTTCAAAATCGACTTCATTGGTCAGGACATTGAACAACCCCTCTTTTGCAAAATCCGTCGTAGGACGTGCCTTTAAGCCTGCAGGTGGGACTATGCTCTTGCCCTTGAGTGAACCTCCGATGATACGCATGATATTAACCTGTGGATCAGATAAACTCCACAGCGCGGAAATGTCTGAACATCTCCTCTGTCAGACCGGAAGGTACTTCTCCTAGAAAATGGATGGTAGTCATCCGTGGATTGATCTGAAACTCTCGTAGAGCAGCGAAAATGAAATATTCGGCGGTGACAATGTCGGTAGCGGGATAGGCGTTGGCAAGCAAGAGTTTATCGCCTTCAGCCAATACAATGTAGATGTATTGATTGTCTAGTGATACAGCCAGACGGTTATGTGCGGAAATCGTGGGGGTGAAGCGCAAAAGATCAGCTATGGGTAGTTCAGAGGTGCTTTCATCTTCACTTTTCTGCACATAAATAAGAACTGCCTTGTAATCAGGCAGTTCTATATGTTGCACTATGTCCGTATCTTGGAGCGGTACTACTTCGGACAAGATTCGGTATGCATCTTCCGGTGAAAAAAAATCGGAAGGTACCAGAGTAAATCCTGCCACTATTCCCAGTTACCGGCGTTGTTGTTGGGGTTCTCGATGCTGCCAACCATGAGACCGGGATAACGCTCAGTGTCCTCTCTGTCGGCAATGAGGTTGATAACCAGTTGACGGTCCATGCCCTTGAGAAGGGAATTGTAGGGCATCTTAGCCTCGAATAGAGGAACGTTTACACCGGATACCATCTTGTTGACAGCGCTCATGATAACGGTATCACCGTGAGAAAAAGGAATGTACCTCAATGAGTCAATGCAGAAATCAGGACGTGAGTGAAACAGGGTGTCTCTAACAAAGATTTCGATATTTTCACGTCTTACCAGCTTCTTTGCAACGGCAATAGAGTCGTCCATTGAACCAATCTGCCTTACAATGGTAATCTTGCCGTTATTATAGAAATCTATAAGCGTGTCCATTACCGGTGCATAATAGCCGAAAGCAGATTTAAAAGTGGTTTGAATCTCGCGGAGGTCCTTGAGGCGCTGGATAGCAACTTCCTGACGTGCATCTTTTTCATGATTGAATTTCACGGGCTCGTTGATACTCCTAACGATAAGTACTGCAAGAACAACAATCACTAAAGGGAGAATGAAATAGGTGAGTAGTTTTTTCATTGTATAATTTTAATTAGATATTATTGCCTTTGTTAATGTCAAAAAAAGTCCTATTTTGACCTACAAAAGTAAAAATAATATTTAGTACTTGCAATATATTTTTAATTTTGCAACTATAAAAAGAAAAAAAGAGTGAAAAAGAGATTTGATACCACACATCTTGAGAAGATGCTTTCAGCATCAAAGAGGCCCCTCCTTGTCGGCCATTTCAATCCCGATGGTGACGCAGTAGGTTCTCTGGCAGGAATGTTCCACTATCTTAGGGACAGGGGAATGACCCCTTCAGCACTTTTACCAAGCCCTTATCCGGATTATCTTGCATTTCTCATTGAAGAAGGAATTCCGATTACGATTCATTCGCGGGAGGATGAGAGTGCGGGAGAGTTGATTGCTTCTGCGGATCTGCTGATCTGTTTCGATTTCAACCGTTTAAGCCGCACCGAGCATTTGGAGGATGATATATTGGCCAGCAAGGCGCCAAAGGTGCTGATAGACCATCATCCCCTTCCCGAAGTGGAGCACTTTGACCTTGTATATTCCGAGATTGACCTCTCTTCATCTTGTGAGTTACTATTCTGGATACTTATGAGCATGAGCGATGTGGACGGGGATGTCTCTCGTCTCAGCCTCCGGTGCGCTGAATCTCTATATGTCGGCATGATGACGGATACCAATAATTTTTACAACTCCGTCAGTGCATCAACCTTTGAGATGGCCTCGCTGCTGACTGGTGCCGGAGTGGACAAAACCAGACTTCAGGAGTGTGTATATAATAACTATTCCGTTGACAGAATGCGTTTGATGGGTCACCTGCTTAAAGATTGTCTCCATGTGATAGAGGATTGTGGTGTTGCCTATCTGCTCCTGAGTGCTGCAGACAAGAGATTCTATAATTTCGCAATAGGCGACTCGGAGGGATTTGTCAACCTGCCGCTTTCAATAATGGGTATCAGGATTAGTGCTCTTTTCTCAGAGCTGGATTGTGGTCAGGACAAATATATACGAGTATCACTGCGTTCCAAGGGAGATTTGGATGTTAACCGCTTCGCGGCTCTCTATTGTAATGGCGGTGGTCATCTCAACGCCGCCGGCGGCAGACTTTACATGCCATTTGAAGAGGTTGGACCTTATATAGAAAAAAGTTTCAGAGAATACCTCAAAATTGGTTGAGGCACATCTTTTGTATTATATTTGCACAATGTTTCGGAATTTCGGGTTCATATTGATTTCTGTTCTGACGCTTTTTGCAATGGTTTCCTGTCAGGGCGATAAGTTGCTTGTTCTGACTGGTCAGGAAGAGCAGATTGATAGCTACATAAGTAAAGAATTTCCTGATAACGAAGTTCTTCGTCTGGATGGAGCAAACCGTATTATAATTAAATCGGGTAGTGGTCCTCAAGCAGCGATTGGAGATTCAGTTAAATTTATTTATGAAGCCTATCTCTTTTCCGGCCGCCCGGTAGGTATGTTTTGGAGCGACAGTGCCAATGTGGTACTCGGATCCGGAGATCTGGTGGAGGGACTCAACCGTGGCATGGAGGGAATGTATCTGGGTGAACAGTCCATCATTCTCTTTTCTGCGAAATATGGTTTTTATGACCGGAATACCGGCATAGTGCCCTCCATGTCTGCACTGATGTACAATGTGCTTCTGACGGGAATTAAGAAAAACAACTGACAATTACAGAATTTATGTTAAGATACAGATTACTGCTTTCAGTCTTTGCCATGGTGACCGTACTCACTTTTGTATCGTGCGCAAAAGAGGTGGTGGAGACCAACGAGGAGATTCAGGCCCGGGTGCTCGACTCTTGGATAAATGTCAAACATCCGAGTTCTGAAAAGACCTCCTCGGGACTGTATATAATAGATTTTTCGGAAGGCACTGGTCGCAAAGTTACCGACAGCTCTTATGTGTTTGTTAAATATACTGTTAAGGAGCTTTCAGGCAACATTTTGGCAACCAATGACAAAGCAGTTTCCGAACAGTTGGGTCAATTTTCCTATTCAAGTCATTATGGCTACAACATCTGGCGTGTCGACCAGGCTGCTCTCTATGCAGGTGTGGAAGAAATTCTTAAAAAAATGAGGGTAGGAGGCAGGGCAACCGTCGCATTTACACCGGCACTTGCCACACTTTCCGTGACCATATATTCTCTTTTCTCTTCTCTGGATGGAACAGCTCCTCTTATCTTTGAATTGGAACTTGTGGATTGCGTGGATGATATTTATACCGACTACGAGGAACCGATGCTCAGGTTGTATAGCGAGAAATATTGGGGTGGTGTCGATACAATTAAGCGGGGTTTCTATTTTGCCAAAATTAAAGAAGTTCCTGCTGAAGATTCCATACCAACGGAGGCGCAGGTAAAGATTCGCTATATCGGCCACATGCTAGATGGAGTTGTGTTCGATACAAATATACAGGATACGGCCAAAAGATATCGCATCTATGATTCCGAAAAATCATACGAGGCAATGGATGTCACATTCAAGGACAATATTGCCGATTTTAAACAGTCTAATAGTATCATCGAGGGCTTTGCGGATGCCATAATGCGTATGAGATATGGAGAGAAGGCAGTAGCATTTTTCTGGTCCAAAGCGGGCTATGGGGCCGGCGGCAGTTCACCCTCAATTCCCGAATACACTCCCCTCTGTTTTGAAATAGAGGTAAAGGAGAAATAGATAGAGTGTGTAGTGTGTAGTGTGAATATGAGGGGTAAGAGATGTTGTTATAAAGTGTAGTAAGTTTGATGTTTTCGGTTTTTGATTGTTGATGAAAATAATCAACCGTATAGGAGAAAATAGTAAAAAGAGGAAGTAAAATCTTAAAAACTCAAAACTATAAACCAAAAAACTTACTCGGAACTCGAAACTCGGAACTAAAAACTAAAAACGGGGATTGCCCCCGTTTTTTCATGCTTTATCGTTACTACCCAAAACATTGATCACCTTGTGCTTGTATAGCTCTTTGAGCTTGTCTCGGGCTGGACCGAGATATTTGCGTGGATCAAACTCTGCAGGTTTTTCAGCCAATACCTTCCTTACCGCAGCTGTCATTGCAAGACGTCCGTCGCTGTCGATATTGATTTTGCAGACGGCGGACTTAGCTGCCTCGCGAAGTTGATCTTCGGGAATGCCGATGGAGTCTTTGAGAGCACCGCCGTACTTATTGATCTCGGCTACTATATCCTGAGGAACGCTGGATGAGCCGTGGAGCACGATGGGGAAGCCTGGGATACGTTTCTCTATTTCGTAAAGGATGTCGAGGCGTATTTCGGGCTTTTGGCCGGGTTTGAATTTGAATGCTCCATGTGAAGTGCCGATGGAAATTGCAAGAGAGTCAACTCCTGTCTTGCTTACGAAGTCCTGAACCTCTTCCGGTCTGGTGTAGGTGTGTTGCTCGGCTGATACGTCATCTTCCACTCCTGCAAGCACACCGAGTTCGCCTTCAACGGTTACATCATACTTGTGAGCATAGTCGACAACTCTTTTTGTCAGAGCGACATTCTCATCATAAGGAAGATGCGATCCGTCAATCATTACAGAGGAGAAACCATATTCAATGCAGGATTTACAGAGTTCGAAGGAATCACCATGGTCGAGATGAAGCACGATCGGAATATTGTATCCAAGCTCTTTTGCATATTCTACGGCACCCTGTGCCATATATCTGAGAAGTGTCTGGTTGGCATACTTACGTGCACCGCTCGACACCTGTAGGATAACGGGAGATCTGGTCTCCACACAGGCCTGAATGATTGCCTGTAACTGCTCCATATTGTTGAAATTAAACGCAGGGATGGCATATCCACCCTTCATTGCCTTTGCAAATATCTCTCTGGAATTTACAAGGCCTAAATCTTTATAAGAAATCATAATCTTTAAAATATATGTTCGGTTAAATCGTTTTATTTAAATAAACCCTACAAAGATAATAGTTTTTTGAGGAATATCACTATTTTTGTCTATTCCAAGTAAAGTAGAGATAACGCGCACATGAATAAAAAAGTGATAATCTTCTCAGCCCCCTCAGGGTCGGGTAAAAGTACTGTAGTCAATCATCTTCTGACCAAATTTGATAACCTTGAATTCTCCATTTCGGCTACTTCCAGGGCACCCCGCGGTCAGGAGAAAAACGGTAGAGAATACTATTTTTTAACCGAAGAAGAATTCCGCAGAAGGATTGCAGCGGATGAATTCGTGGAGTATGAAGAGGTTTATGCAGGCTCCTTTTATGGCACGCTTAAGTCGGAAATGGAACGTATCTGGTCCAACGGGAATATCATTTTATTCGATGTCGATGTCAAGGGGGGCATCAACCTCAAGAAACTCTTTGGCGATCAGGCTCTCTCCGTATTCATAAAGGCACCCTCCATAAAAGTTCTCCGCAAAAGATTGGAACTCAGAGGAACCGATTCTCCTGAGGCTATCGAGGCGCGTGTGGCCAAGGCAAGGATTGAAGTTCGTTACGCATCCAGGTTCGATGTAGTGTTGATCAATGATGACCTTGCGACCTGTCTCAGGGAAACGGAGGAATGTGTGGCAGAGTTCATAGCACGTCCTCAGAAGAGGGTTGCGCTTTTCTTCGGTTCTTTTGCCCCGATGCATATCGGCCACCTTGAAATTCTCAGGTACCTCAAGGAGCATACGGAGGCCGACGAGGTAAGGGTGGTGGTCTCTCCTCAGAATCCGATGAAGCGGAAGAATTACTCAAAGAGTGCCAGGTTGAAGAATGTAAAGGCTGCCATAGCGCGCAGCGGCCTGGATGTGAAAGTTTCCGATGTGGAATATCACCTTCCGGAACCACTTTACACCATAAATACATTGCGCTATCTGCGCGAAAAAGAGCCCTCCTGCCGTCACATAATGGTCATAGGTGCCGATAATCTCACTATCCTTAGCCGCTGGTACCGCTATCAGGAGTTGATTGATGAGTTTGAGATTTGGGTTTATCCCAGGAAGGGTGTCGATGCACGCGCCCTTTGCGAAGAGCATAACAGCCGTTCTGCCATCAAGGGCATTCGTCTGCTTGAAGGCAGGCTGCACAATATCTCCTCCACGGAAATTCGCAATGCAGAGCTCTCCGGCAAAGATATGTCTGCCTGGAAGGCTTAATCTTTTTCTGCCATTTTGTCCTGTTTTCTTTGTTGGCAGATTATTTGTTTCTTTATTGCAGAATAAAGATTTATGAATAAAAAGAGGAAAGATATGATTAAGAAAGACCGCATTAAAGAGCAAGAAACTCCTAAAACAGGCCCTAAAATGGCCAAGGAGCCCCATTTGGAAGAAATAAAAGACCTTACACCGGAGGAATCGCTCGTTGCGGAGATTGAAAAACTGAAAACTCAGATTGAGGAACTTAATGACAAATATATCCGCAATGTGGCAGAATTTGACAATTACCGCAGACGCACCGCCAAGGAGCGTCTCGATATGATTGCTACTGCCGGGAAAGATATTTTGGTGGGTTTTCTCCCCGTACTGGATGACTGCGAAAGAGCTATCAAAGTTCTGAAAGAGTCGGATGCCTCACAAGCGGCAATCGAAGGTACGGATCTTATATACACAAAACTGATGACCTACCTCAAATCAAAGGGAATGTCTAGAATCGAGGCTTTGGGCCAGACTTTCAGTACCGATTTTCATGAAGCTGTAGCACAGCTTCCGGCTCAGGATCCGGAATTTAAAAACAAAGTCATTGACGTAGTCTTACAGGGTTATACCCTCAACGGTGTAGTGGTAAGATATGCTAAAGTAGTAGTTGGAGTATAGGATT
>JAGONS010000045.1 GCA_017992915.1 Bacteroidales bacterium
ACGCCGCGAACTCTCGGTTTTGACATAACAACCGATTCAGAAATGGATGAAAAAGAGTTTCTGGATGGCAATTGCGGTTATGCGGCTCTCGTCACTCTCAACTCGAAGCAAGAGACCCCCTTTGTTGAGATGATGTTTGACTCCGGCGTCTCACTGATGTTGCTGGGTCATGTGACTAGGGGCAGCCTTAGAATAGATGACCGTGATTGCGGCTTTATCGGTGATTACGTGAAGTAATTATGCTCAGGAAAGATACGGAATCCATTTCAGGGATGTTTGACAGCATCGCCCCGAAATATGACTTCCTCAATCGCGTTCTCTCTTTAGGAATGGATCGTTTATGGCGCCGTCGTTTGGTCAGGCGTTTGGATAGAGTGCTCCGGCACCGCTCAGGGGATCAAGAGGGTAAACCTGCTGCGATTTTGGATGTAGCTTGTGGTACGGGAGATTTGACAATTGCACTTGCCCGCAAGGGCTGGTCTCTTATAGGAGTAGATATTTCACGGGGTATGGTAGAGATAGCCCGCCGGAAATGTGTTGAAAAGGGTGTGGAGGTCTCTTTTGAGATTGCTTCGGCAGATTCGCTCCCTTTTGCTGACGCTACGTTTTCCGATGTGACCATCTCTTTCGGTATCCGCAACTTCGACCGTAGGTCGGAGTGCATTGATGAGATATTCCGTGTTACCGCTCCCTCGGGAGAGTTGATGATACTCGAGTTTGCAGTGCCTCGTTGTCGCATCTGGAGAGCTCTTTATGTATTTTATTTAAAGCACATTTTGCCTTTGATTGGAGGATGGATCTCCGGCAATAGGAGTGCTTACCGCTATCTGCCTGAGTCGGTGATGCAGTTTCCCCGTTATGAAGAATTCTGCGCCGAGCTCACCGCTGCGGGTTATACCGATGTTTCATATGAGTCCCTTATGTGTGGGGTGGCTCTTTTGTACAAAGCTCATAAACCCCTAGATTGAGATTATGACCTGGACTCTTTTTTGGAAAATATGCTCCTTCGCCCTCTATTTCGCCAATATTATCCTGGTGATCTATGTCGTATGGAGACTTGTTATGAAAAAATCAGATCCCATGAAGACGCTTACATGGATTCTGGTGCTGATTTTGCTGCCCTATATCGGATTGATCCTATACCTGCTCATAGGTCAGAATTATCGCAAGGATGCAATTTTCAAAAATAAGAGGATTTTGGATGTAGAGGTGCGCAAAAAACTGGCTTTGGACCAACTGCATCACTACAAAGAAGCGGATAATTTGCCAAACTCGGTTTCTCCATATAAGAAACTTATCCGTCAAAATCTGTTGGGTAATTATAGCATACTCACAGTAATCGATAATATTGATTTCTATTTTTCCGGTAAGGAGGCACTCGATGCCATGATTGCAGATATGGAGTCTGCTACCCAACATATACATTTACAGTCATTCATATTTATGGACGACAATATAGGGACCCGTATCCGCGATCTTTTGATAAAAAAAGCCGCTGAAGGAGTTGAAGTTCGGGTTATTTATGACAGTGTAGGCTCTATAAAGGCTAAAAGGCGTTTTTTCAATGAGATGCGTCAGGCAGGTATAGAAGTGCTTGAATTCTCACCGGTGCGTATTTTCAGACCCACCTATAAGATCAATTATCGCAATCACCGCAAAATACTTGTTATTGACGGTTGCGTGGGATACATTGGAGGCATTAACATAGCAGACCGCTATTATGACGGCGGCGTCTATGAGGAGTGGAGGGATACTCAGATCAGGGTAGAAGGGGAAGCGGTTTTCCCGATGCAATCCAGTTTTTTACTTGACAGATATTTTACCATAAACCGACACCTGACGCGTCGCAGAAAGTACTATGCAGATCTAGACATTGAAAATCTCTATCGCCACAAAGCCGAGAGCGGTATTTATTCACAGTTTCTCACTTCCGGACCGGATAGCGACTGGTCAAGCATAAAGGAGTGTTACTTCTCCATGATTACCGGTGCCAGCCGACGCATTTGCATCACTACACCCTACTTTACTCCTTCAGAATCACTTATGAATGCTATTCGTACTGCATCCCTTGGAGGAGTTGAGGTCAATTTGATGATGCCCTCTCGCTCGGATTCCGTGTTGATTCACTATTGCTCAATGTCCTATATCAAAGAATTGCTTAGGGCCGGAGTAAATGTTTATCTCTTCAAAAATGGCTTCATGCACTCAAAGAGCATTAGTGTTGATGGGGTAATCTGTATGGTGGGTTCCGCAAATATGGACAATCGCAGTCTGCTTTACGACTTTGAAGTGATGTCCGTAATCTACGGGCAGCAGTGTGCAACTATTATTGAAGAACAATTTGACGAAGATATTTCAAGATGCGAAAAACTTTCGCTGCAAAAATGGAAAAATCGTGGATATAAGGAAAAGCTCTATGAGGGCCTTGCCCGTCTGGTAAGTCCTATGTTGTAATAATGTCATTTTTTTCTCAAAATTATCAGATAATTATTTACTTTTGCGCGCCCTTTTAAATCGTAGGGCTCAAAATATGGACAGCATAAGGAACATTGCGATTATCGCGCATGTCGACCACGGTAAGACCACCCTGGTTGACAGAATGATATATCAGGCACGTCTCTCCAGAGATATGGAGAAGATGGGAGAATTGATCCTCGACAGTAACGATCTGGAAAGGGAGAGAGGTATCACCATACTTGCCAAGAATGTCTCGGTCCCCTACAAAGGAGTTAAAATCAATATCATTGATACACCCGGCCACGCTGACTTCGGAGGCGAGGTGGAGAGAGTTCTAAATATGGCGGATGGTGTACTGCTGCTCGTGGATGCTTTCGAAGGAACAATGCCCCAGACCCGTTTTGTTCTCCAGAAAGCAATCGAGATGGGCAAGAAACCGATTGTAGTCATCAACAAGGTTGATAAGCAGAACTGCCGTCCGGACGAGGTTAACGAAGAGGTGTTCGATCTGATGTTTTCTCTTAGTGCCACCGAAGAGCAACTCGACTTCAAGACGGTTTACGGTAGTGCCAAACAGGGGTGGATGTCCTTGGACTGGCGTAAGCCCACAAATGACATCACAATATTGCTCGACACCATCATTTCTGAGATTCCTGCACCGCAGATGCAAGAAGGAACTCCGCAGATGCTGATCTCCTCGCTCGAATATTCACCCTATGTGGGCCGTATTGCGATAGGCCGCATCACCCGCGGTGAGTTGCACTCAGGTATGCATGTAACTCTCTGCAAGAGATATGACATCAAAGAAAAGCAGAAGGTCAAGGAACTGATGGTCTTCGAGGGTTTGGAGAAGACAAAAGTGGAGAAAGTGGGTTGCGGTGACATATGTGCCGTAGTAGGCATTGAAGGATTTGAGATAGGTGATACCATAGCCGACTTTGAAAATCCTGAACCTCTGCCTCCTATTACCATCGATGAACCTACGATGAGTATGCTCTTTACCATCAATGACTCACCATTTTTCGGCAGAGAGGGCAAATATGTCACATCGCGTCATCTCAAGGAGCGTCTCGAGCACGAACTGGAAAAGAACCTCGCACTAAGAGTCAAACCGGGCATTGCCCCAGACTCCTTTGTAGTTTACGGTAGAGGAGTATTGCACCTCTCCATTCTCATAGAGACCATGCGTCGCGAAGGGTTTGAGCTCCAGGTCGGTCAGCCCAGAGTGCTGGACAAGACTATCAACGGACAGCGTTGTGAACCGATAGAATACCTGACCATTGAGGTCCCCGAAGAGTTTGTAGGTAGGGCGATAGAGTTCTCTACCCGAAGAAAAGCTGCGCTAATCCGTATGGAAGGCCGTGGTGATCGCACCCATCTGGAGTTTGAAATCCCTTCCAGAGGCCTTATGGGACTCAGAAGCAATTTGCTCACCGCTACCCAGGGAGAGGCTGTGGTATCTCACAGGTTCAAGGGATACGAGCCCTATAAGGGTGATGTTGAGAAGCGTACAAACGGTTCTCTGGTTGCACTGGAGACCGGACTTTCGGTAGCATATGCAATGGATAAACTCAAGGATAGAGGCAGTTTCTTCATCTTCCCTGGAGAAGAAATATACGGTGGACAAGTGGTGGGTGCTCATACACGCGAAAATGACCTTGTAATCAATCTATGTAAGACCAAAAAGCTCACTAATATTCGTGCAGCCGGATCTGACGAGAAGATAATATTGCCTCCCCCGATAAGGTTCAGCCTCGAAGAGGCTTTGGAATATATTCAGGAGGATGAGATGGTAGAGGTTACCCCGAAATCAATGCGTATCAGGAAGGTTCTCCTCGATGAAACCGCAAGAAAAAGAGCAAACCAGTAGGGGTTATTAAAAAAATTGTTATATTTGCAGCCCAATTTTGCGACATGGAGAAGGTAACTGACAGCATAAAGGTCCCTTTGAGGGGATTGTCCAATGGTAGTCACACCTTTGAGTATCAAGCAGATGGAGAGTTCTTTCATACCTTTGGAAGCGAGATTGTCAAGGATGCCATATGTGTAATTTCGGTGGTTTTGACCAAGAGTCGTGACTTTGTAAAACTCGATTGTACCATTACCGGCACCGTTACTGTAGAGTGTGACAGATGCCTTGATGACTTGCAGATACCGATAGAGGTTGTTAGGGGGCTTTTGGTTAAATATGGCTCCGAAGAAGAAGAGGCCGATGTCAGCACTGGGGACGACGATGTGATGATGGTTGAGGAAACAGCAGCACAACTAGACCTAAGCCAGTTCGTGTATGACTATGTCTGCCTAGCGCTCCCTTTGCAAATGGTTCACCCCGAAGGGGAATGTAATCCTTTGATGACGGCTTATCTGGCGAAAGAAACGGGCGGTGAGGTTTCGGTGGAGTGTAATATGCCTTTCAGCGGTTTGAAAGATTTGTTGGATAATAAAAACAATTAAAATATTTTAACATGGCACATCCCAAACATAAGGTCTCTAAACAGCGTAGAGATAAGAGAAGAACACATTACAAGGCCACTCTCCCCACTTTGGCTACGTGCTCCAATTGCGGTGCAACTGTAATGTATCATCACGTATGCCCCGAGTGCGGATATTATCGTGGTCGCCAACTTATTGAAAAGAGCGTCGATTAATCAAGGTATACTGAGCCAGAGAATCGGTCTGCCCCTGTAGTTCAACGGATAGAACGGAAGTTTCCTAAACTTTAGATAGCAGTTCGATTCTGCTCGGGGGTACTAGGAGTAGTGTGTAGTGTGTAGTGTGTAGTGTGTAGTAAAGAGTAAGGGCTACCAGGTAGTTACAAAAAAGACGGGACTAAAGCCCGTCTTTTTTGTGTTTTATTTCAAATAGTAATGTTTAGTTGTCAATCGGATTCGCCCGCAGCTTTGAGGCGTTCTGCATTTTCGGCGATCTGCAACTGATCAATTACCTCCTGGATAGCTCCATCCATGAAGACGGGAAGATTGTGCATAGTATAGTTGATGCGGTGGTCAGTCACGCGTGACTGTGGATAGTTGTATGTGCGGATTTTAGCGGAACGGTCGCCGGTAGAAACCATGGTCTTGCGCTTAGCTGAGATTTCGTTGAGATATTTCTCATATTCCATATTGTACAGGCGGGTACGAAGTTCGGCCAGAGCCTTGTCAAAGTTTTTGAGCTGGGACTTTTCGTCCTGACATTGAACCACAATGCCTGATGGAATATGTGTCAGTCTGATAGCCGAGTAGGTGGTGTTGACCGATTGGCCGCCCGGACCGGAAGAGCAGAATGTATCTTTCCGGATGTCGTTCATATTGAGTTCGATGTCAAACTCGTCAGCCTCGGGCAGCACTGCCACCGAAGCTGCAGACGTATGCACGCGGCCCTGTGTCTCCGTCTGGGGAACACGCTGTACGCGGTGTACTCCGCTTTCGTACTTGAGAGTGCCGTAAACATTGTCTCCGGATACTTTGCAGATCAACTCCTTGAAGCCGCCTGAAGTACCTTCCGATTGGCTTGTGACCTCGAGTTTCCAGTTCTTGCGCTCGCAATATTTGGCATACATTCTAAACAGGTCTCCTGCGAAAATTGCCGCTTCGTCACCTCCGGTACCACCGCGAATCTCTATGATGGCATTCTTGCTATCCTGAGGATCGGCAGGAATAAGGAGAATCTTAATCTGCTCCTCCATTTCCGGCAATTTCTCCTCAATCATGGCAATCTCTTCTTTAGCCATTTCACGCAAATCTTCGTCTTTCTCATTCTGGAGAATATCTTTGGCACCATCGTAGTCAGACAACATCTTGCGGTACTTCTCACCGGCAGCAATAATAGGTTCAAGCTCCTTGTACTCCTTGTTGAGTTGTACATAGCGCTTCATATCAGCGATAACTTCGGGGTCGGCTATCTGCACTGAAATGGATTGGAATTTCTCTTTAAGTCCGTTTAGTTTGGATAATATATTATTGTCTGCCATAATTGATTGTCAAAATTTCGCCGCAAAGATATAAAAAAACATATTATTCGTTCTTTTTATCTTTAGCCTTATCCTTTCTCTCCTGCTCCTTCTTCTGTCTCTCCTTTACCTTGGCCACCTCTTCGGGTGAGAGCCACTTAGCCAACCATGAATCCGTTTCGTATAGCATATGCATCACATTTTCATAAGCAGAATAGCCGTGACTCTCGTAGGGGAGCTGCAGGTATCTGGCTGTTCCTCCGTGCCCGGCAACGGCGTGGTAGAGACGCTCCGATTGGATGGGGAATGTGCCGGTATTGTTATCCATCTGGCCGTGTATAATCAAAATGGGAGTTTTGAGTTTGTCTGCATAGTTGAAGGGCGACATCTTGTCATATACCTCCTTCGCCTTCCAGTAATTTCTTCTTTCACTTTGGAATCCGAACGGAGTGAGAGATCTGTTGTAAGCGCCGCTACGTGCAATGCCGGCCTTGAACAGGTCGGTGTGAGCCAGCAGGTTGGCAGTCATGAATCCTCCGTAGGAGTGGCCTCCGATGGCAACTCTGTCCCTATCCCCGACTCCGATGGAGTCAACGAAATTGATGGCAGCCTCTGCGTTCATTATCAGCTGGCTAAGGAAGACATCGTTAGGCTCTTTGTCTTTGTTTTCAGATATTATATACATGGAAATGCCATCCATTACTGCGTATCCCTGAGTAACCCAAAGTACGGCAGATCCATAGCCGGGTCTGAGGAAATTGTATCTGGCAGGGCGGCTCTTTTCAGCCTCGGCCACGCTTTTAAATTCGTAGGGATAGCCCCACATCAGCACGGGAAGTTTACCATCCCTTTCTTGATCGTATCCTGCGGGCAACCAAAGGTTAGCGCTGAGCGTAACTCCGTCTGCACGTTTATAGGTGACAAAATTCCGCGTTACTCCACTTAGGATGGGCACAGGATTTTCAAAGAAGGTAAACTGTCTGTGAGTATTCTTTTTGTTTCTGATATCCACCGCATAGTAGTTGGGAACTTCGCTTATGGACTGCCTTTCGGAGATGAATTTGAGGCGATTGAAATCAGTGATGGCTATCACGCGCTCCTGATAGGGTGCGGCCCCGCTCCAGAGATTCTCTATTTCGCCATTTTTGATGGTTATTTTGTCGATGAAAGACATTCTGTCACCCTCTGCATCGGGACGTCTGGTGTCGTTGAGAAATAAATGGGAGCATTTGCCGTCGGTGTAAAGTACTCGTCTGCCGTATTGGTTGGGTACGGTCCAGAAGCGTCCGTAAACGGGAAAATTGCCCAGAGTGTCTACATCTGTACTTTCAGTAAAGAGAATATGTTTTGGTGCTATGGTGTCGCAGGGAGTGAATGCTATCGTCCTGCTGAATTTCTGTTTTTGCGAGGTTTCCGTATAGACTGCCAGTTGGGAATTTCCCCAGGTAATGCGTCCTATCTTGTATTCGGGAGCCAGTACCAGTTGCTTGTCATCGAGGTTGAAAGGTTCAGAACACTGATATATTTTGTCTGTAAAAGTTTTTTCAGGCTTTTCTTCTTTATCGTCGGCAGTCGGATCGGGTGCGTTAAATGGAGAGGGTCCGGATTCCCCTTCCTTCCATACCAGCGTTGCCGGCATATCACTCCTCCATTCGAATCCCGTTTTGCGCGGAGGTTCCGGTATGCCGGTTGCAGAGGTGTCTTTAGGGGCTTTGTCGCGGAGTGATTTTTCGGCTTTTTCCTTATTGGTATCGCTCAGTATTACGATGGTCTCTCCGGATATGGTGCGGATTTCGCGAATGCTCGGGAAAGAATTGTGTCCCTCCATGTACGAGTAAGGGTGTTGTTCGGTTGTGACCATCATATAACGAGAGTCGGGGGAGATGTCATAGTCGCGTACCACTCCTTCAGAGCCTGCAGTTGTAGTTTTTCCGTTGTCATATATTGCGAATACTACCGTGCAGTAGTAGTCATAGAGTACTTTGTCGAAAGGTGAGGAGAGCAGGTCCTGAAATGTCCTTACGGAATTTCTTTCTCCAAGGTTTTCCTGTACTATGGGGCCATCCGGAAGGGTTGGAACGGGCACCGGCCCAATGCCTTCGGGTACGCTTTTGTATATTATTCTCTCGTCATCAAGAAATTCGTATGCATTTCCGTTGGAAATGGTGGTGTTTACTTTGTATTTATTGATTTTGGTGGCTTTAGGGGTCGGTTCCGTGACATTTACACGCCAGAGTTCCATCTCATTTAGAGTCTCATTGAGAAAGCAAAAGTATTTGCCGGAAGGGGACCATTTGATATCGCGGATTATAGCATCAGTAGGTAAGTCGGCAATCGGTGTCAATCCTCCGGTGGCGACATTAAGCAAAGTAACCGTATTGAAGAATGATTCTCGTGTTTGGGTAAAATTGCGGGGATTGATGCGTATGCCGCCGATGCGCAGCTCTTCAGCTGCAAGAGTTGCGAGGGGCACGAGAGCGCACTCTCTTTCAGCTATGATTCCGCGCGTACTGTCGGGACTGAATGTCACATTTGGAAAGGGTTTGGACGTGATAATTTCTGCAATCTCCTTGGGAGGCATTTGGTATTTTATGTCCTGAGCGCCTGCGGTTAGTGTGATAATTGCCGCAACTGTCG
>JAGONS010000046.1 GCA_017992915.1 Bacteroidales bacterium
TTTTTTGCCATATTACAGGCTATGGCCTCTCCAATGCCGGATCCTGCACCTGTGACAAGCGCTGTCTTGCCGGTATAAAATTTCTTTGTTCTCACGTCATCTATTGATTTTTCAAAACACACAAACTTACACAAAAACTTTCGTTTTTACGCCAGTTACAATAATTTGTTATTTTTGTGTCCGGATTAAAACATGAGGATATGCAGAAACTGAAGATTGTTTTTCTCGACTCGGCAACAATAGGGGATGATGTTTCTCTACAGCCGATTTCTTCCCTTGGAGAATTGACAACCTACTCGTCCACAGCTCCCGAAGAGGTAGTGGAACGCATCAGCGGATATGATGTGGTCATCACCAACAAAGTGTGGGTAGGAGAGCGGGAGATCGACTCCAATCCGGCTCTGAAACTTATCTGTGTGGCAGCTACAGGTATGAATAATGTAGATTTGGCTCATGCCGCCGCTAAAAATATCCCGGTACGTAATGCCGTCAACTACTCCACGGAAAGTGTGGCACAGGTAACTTTTATGCACATTCTCAATCTTGTGGGCAAGGCTCCCTATTTTGACGACTCCGTCAAAAGCGGTCACTACAGTGCGGCCGGGTCTTTTACCGATGTCACAAATCCTTTCTACGAGCTCAAGGGCAAATGCCTTGGTATCATTGGTCTTGGTAATATCGGCTCCAGAGTGGCACAGATTGCCGAAGTATTTGGTATGAAGATATCATATTTTCCCACTTCGGGGAAGGCACATTCCGACAGATATCCTGCAAAGGAGTTGGAAGAGCTGCTTGCCGAAAGCGATGTAATAACCATACACGCTCCGCTCAACGAACGCACAAAGGACCTAATCACCCTCAAGGAATTGAAGGCGATGAATCCTAAGGGATATATCGTCAATATGGGACGTGGAGGCATCATCAATGAGGCAGATCTGGCAACTGCCCTGGATGAAGGAGTTATAGCGGGTGCAGCGGTAGATGTCTTTACCAAAGAGCCCATACCCGCAGACCATCCCTATCTGAAAATGAAAAAGAGGGATAAACTGTTGCTTACACCTCATATCGGTTGGGCCAGCAAAGAGGCCAGAGAAGTGCTCGTAGCCAAAATTGCCGACAATATAAAGTCTCTCTAAAAGTACTTCACTTCCTTCCCCTCGAGTGCCGAAAGGATATTGTTGGCCATACGGCTTGCTCCGAAACGGAAAAGCGCAGGAGTGAGCCATTTGCTGCCAAGCGTATCACTCACTATATTGTAATATACCAGTGCCTCTTCGGGTGTGCTTATACCGCCGGCAGGCTTGAAACCTACTTTGCGCCCGGTCTTGTCATAATATTTTGCAATAGCCTGACACATTACCTGTGCGGCCTCAGGGGTAGCTGCAGGGGAAATTTTGCCGGTAGATGTTTTGATGAAGTCCGCTCCGGCCTCCATTGCGAGCATGGATGCTTGTTCTATCTGAGTAGCATCTTTGAGTGCGCCTGTCTCGAGGATTACCTTTAGATGGACATCGGAGTTGATCGCCTTTACAGCTTTATTGATTTCATAAATTTCTCTCGAGGCCTCCTCCGGACGCCCGTCGAGAAAAGAATTGAGTGCGAGTACGATATCTACCTCGTCGGCTCCGTCGGTCACCGCCTCGGTACACTCCAGCACCTTGACTTTGAGTGGGCTCTGGGATGCCGGAAAGCAGCCTCCAACCACTGTGATACGAATATCCCTGCTTCTGCGAGCACCTGCTATGACCCCGGCAAAATTGGGATATACGCATATCGAAGCAGGCATTGGATAATCCGGGAAAACGTTATTGAAATTGTTTACCTTCTCCACTATGGCTTTAACTGATGTGCGAGTGTCGGTGGCATTTAAGGAGGTCAGGTCGATCAACCCGAGAATATTTTTGTAAATCTCTTTCATATCAAATTTTAATATTTGTTTTTGCTATCGATAATTATGGTTACAGGACCGTCATTGACCAGTGCAACCTTCATTTCAGCTCCGAATTCGCCGCATTGTATCTCCTTTCCAATGTATTCGGAGAGGGTTTTCTTAAATTTCTCGTAGAGTGGAATGGCTATTTCCGGCTTTGCCGCAAATATGTAAGAGGGGCGGTTGCCCTTCTTTGTCGAGGCGAAAAGGGTAAATTGGCTCACCACTAACACTTCACCACCGGTATCGGTTACGGAGAGATTCATCACCCCGTTTTCATCGTCAAAAATTCGCAGGGCTGCAATCTTGCGGCACATCCAGTCGATATCTTCCTGTGTGTCCGCCTCTTCAAATCCCACAAGCACCATCATGCCATAATCTATTGTAGCCACTACTTCACCACCTATGGTGACACTCGAAGAAGAAACTCTTTGAATAACTGTTCTCATATTCTATTTATTGTAAATAAAAACTACACATTACCCACTACCCACTACCCACTACCCACTACATACTACATACTACATACTACATACTACATACTACCCACTACATACTACATACTACACACTACATACTACATACTACATACTACATACTACATACTACCCACTTATACGGATCTTTATTCCCGCCTTTTTCAGAGGCTCGGCGGCCTGTTCCATCTCCTTCACTGACACCTTCTCCAGTGTAGAGAGCGGAGGCTGCCGGTCGAGGGTATAGAGCATCACTTCCCGCGGACGCAGCGCAATGACCATTTTCTGCCATCCTTCCAGCAGGTCTTTTCTCATCGAATCCACCTTCACGCCATCCACAACTCCACGCAAAAACATAGTTTGCAGTATGAAGTCTCCCTCAAACCACTCCAGATTTGAAATAACTTCGCTGATGCTATAATTGGGATTTTGAGGACGATCAAGAAGCCTGACATAATCCTCATACACACCGTCAAGTTTTAAAATGGGATTATCTATCTTACGTAACGCCTCCTTGACTCCGGGTCTGCCAAGCATGGTAGCATTTGAAAGCACGGAGATGACTGCTTCCGGGAAAAGCTCATCCCTGAGAGCCACCGTATAATCTATGATTTCCGGGAAATCGGGATGCAAGGTAGGCTCTCCGTTTCCGGAAAATGTAATGGAATCTATAGGAATATTGTCACGATGGCACTCTGACAATTTGCTCCGGAGGGCTTCACGTACCTGCTCCACCGTAGGCATTCTATGGTCCGAGCGTCCTTCTGAATTCCATCCGCACTCACAGTAAACACAGTCAAAGGAGCAAAGTTTTCCTTTGAGGGGGAGAAGGTTTATTCCCAGTGAACTGCCGAGTCGTCTGCTTCTTATCGGACCGAAAACTATACTGTCAAAATATATCGCCATAACTCATCATTATATTATTCTTCCGGATCTGCTCTCTTTGGTGAGCTCCATCTTTTCCAAATTAATATTGTCAATAAGAACTATACCTGGTCTTTTGCCGGGCGTAAAGGATCCGAAGCGCTTTTCCGCGCCGACTGCACATGCACCGTTGAGGCAGCACCACTTTAGTATCTCTTTCAGAGGGATATGGGGGAAGTGTCCCTGAATGCAGCGGATTTCCTCCACCATTGAGAGCTGCAGGTTGCTCGAAAGGCTGTCGGTGCCGACACATATGGTGAGGTTGTTTGCCCTCAGCAGGTCTAGCGGAGGCAACATTCTGTGTATAAATATATTGGAGAGGGGACAAACTACCCAGTAGGGGCTCTTGAGTACTTTCAGCGCTTCATCAATGCTTTCCTGATCGGTCACCGTATTATGGACCAGCAGCACTCTTCCCTCTATCGGTGCTTTAACCTCCTTTTGCAGGTTGTCTAGGAAATATTTGAGTGCGGATTCGCCGGTTACCGGTGGCATGGAGCAGCCGCGTGCTTTATAATCTTCCGCAAGTTCCCCCGTGCCATACCTGATCATATCCTCCTCCTGGTTGCTCTCCTGGTTGTGGTAGGAGATATATCCTGACTTTAGTCCCTCAGCAGCCGAAAGGCGGTTGAGCAGCGGACTCATCGTATAAGGAGAATGGGGGGTAGGTGCAGCGTCCAGTCCCATTTGTTTTGCTTTCTTTTGTAGCTCAATTGCCCCGGCAAGTATCTGCGGTGCATCTTCGGGCTCCGTACCGAAGACCTCCAGGTAGGTGCGTGAATAGATAGGTGAGGAAACCTTACATTCGAAGCTCTCGTCGCAGTTGCTGATATCAGCCAGTACCGAGACACCTGCTGAGTACATCTGCTCCATCTGCTCTCTGAGTGCTGCTACCCGTTTCTCTTTGCTCACTGTCAGGCGCAGCGCATTTATCTGTTGTATGAATCCATCCATACCCGTTCCCTGGCGGAAAAGACCTTTCATGTGAGATAGTTCGACATGACAATGTGAATTGGCAAACCCCGGGATCAGTATGCCTTTCAGGTATTCTGCCGATGATCTGCTGTTTGTGTCGAGGCTTTCTGCAGAGCCACAAGAGAGAATTGTGCCCTCGTTGTCCACCTCCACATATCCGTTTCTGATCGGTTCTTTGTCAATTGGGAAAATATAGTCGGCCCTATATATCATTTACTCTTTTTTTCTTGCTTAAATTTCTTGCTTAGTTCAAGGAGTTCCTCTTTGGTCAGGCGCTTTTCACGTGTTGTGATGCGGCGATTTTTCGTATCGGGCAGTTCTCGAGCCACCGTATCCCGGGCAGAAGTCTCCTGGACGGAGTTCTTCTGAACAGCAGTTTCCTGAACTGAACTCTTCTGGACCGAAACATCTCGACCAAAGGCATCTTCTTCGGTAGATGGTATGTACTCCTCAACCGGTGCTCCCTCATCAAAGTCAACGGCTTCTTCCATCATCGGTCTGTCCAAATCCCCATCTGCTTGTTGCAGATCGGAAAGATATTGTTCGCGCTCCTTTAGTTTTGTTTCTACCGCTTGAAGAATCTTCATGAATTTCTCAGGATCCCTGAGGTAAAAATTGATGGAATTGATAAATTCCTCTTCAGTATAGCCATATTTGTCAAGCAGAGGGGCATAAACCTTCATAGAGTCGCTTTGGGCCCTCATTATGGGACTGTGTTCAACATAGTGGTCGAGAAGAGAGATCTCATAATATATCTGTATCATCTTCTTTTTGGGGATATCCGCCCTGGGACCACAGGAAATAGCCGTCAGCAGGAGTGAGAGTATGAGTATGCCTGTACGTTTCATCGCAGAAGTTTTGCCATTCAAACTCCAAATATAGCAATTTTTATACCTATCTTTGTCAAAATTAGTTTCAACTGCTATGAATGTCCTTGTATTGGGTTCGGGCGGAAGAGAAAGCGCTTTAGCCTGGAAAATAGCCCGCAGTCCTCTTGTAGATCATCTTTACTGTATGCCCGGCAACCCCGGTACCGCCTCTGTCGCTACAAATGTGGATTGCACTCTTTCAGATTTCGCATCTATCGCACGCCATATTTCCAATCTGTTCATTGATATGCTCGTAGTAGGTCCCGAGAATCCTTTGGTCGGGGGTATAACTGACTTTCTTCACGAGAAAATGCCCTCTCTGATGATTATCGGTCCCGGTCGTGATGGGGCACGGCTCGAAGGCAGCAAGGATTTTGCCAAGGCTTTTATGGCTCGGCACTCCATTCCAACTGCTGCTTACAGGACTTTTGATGCCTCTCAGCTTGAAGATGCTTATGCTTTTCTTGAGCAACTCAAGCCTCCCTATGTTCTCAAAGCCGATGGCCTTGCAGCCGGCAAGGGAGTGATAATCACACACTCAATAGAAGAGGCGCGTCAGGAGCTTGCCTCTATGTTTGGAGGCAAGTTCGGGAATGCCGGCGCTAAAGTGGTGATAGAGGAGTACCTCGCCGGTATTGAACTTTCGGTTTTCGTGCTGACTGACGGCAAGGATTATCTTATGCTTCCTCACGCCAAGGATTACAAACGAATTGGTGAGGGCGATACGGGGCCAAATACCGGCGGTATGGGTTCGGTATCACCGGTTCCTTTTGCAGATGATCTTTTCATGTCAAAAGTTGAGGCACGCATAGTAAAACCCACGATACGCGGTATAGTTACTGAAGGTATGAATTACTGCGGTTTCATATTCATAGGTCTGATGAATTGCAGCGGCGACCCTTATGTGATAGAATATAATGTCCGTATGGGAGATCCGGAGTGTGAGTCGGTCGTAAGGCGTATTGAAAGCGATCTTTTGGAACATCTTCAGGCCGCGGCGAAGGGTACTCTCTCTTCTGAGAAGATAGAGGTATCGCCGAAAAGTGCAGTTACGGTAATGGCAGTTTCAGGTGGATACCCTGGCAGTTACGGCAAGGGATTTCCTATTTCCGGTCTTGATGCCGATTTCGGAGAAGATGATACCGTCGTATTTCACGCGGGAACTGCAGTTTCAGGCTCCGGAGTGGTGACATCAGGTGGTAGAGTGCTTGCAGTCACATCCCTGGCTGGCTCTTTGGATGAGGCATTGAAAGCCTCCTACAAACGTCTATCGGCTATCTCTTTTGAAGGCATCTTTTATCGCAGAGACATAGGTAAAGACTTGTTGGATTTTTGATAAATGGGAGGCAGAGTGAGTACGTCAAGGATTAACGGAAGGACGATAGCACTGCTGATTATTACAGTCGTGCTCTATGTAAGTGCCTTTTTTACAGCTCCGGAACCGATGGATTGTGAGGCTGTGTTGCCATTCGGTACTCCGAAGTTTCTTGATGCCCTGTTTGGTGCAACGACTCTGTCGTATATTCTTTCAATTGTTTTTCTGATACTCACCGCAGTCAGTATCTATTCGTTCAATCTTATGTTTACTACCGGTATCAACTATCTGTTGCCGGTGCTATATCTCTTTCTTGTCTTCTACAACCCGAGGGTGATCTTTTTCTCCCCACTTCATATAGTGGCGCTACTGTTGCTGTGGTCACTCGTTTTTTCGGCCCGATACCGCAATTCCATTCAGAATTTGAGTGCAAATTACCTTTCATTTTTCCTTTTTGGCGCCGCATCGGTTTTCTTTCCCCCGCTGGTCTGGATTTTTCCTTTGGTCATACTTGTAAATATCAGGGCTTCCGAAGAGAAGTTCAAGTATGTTTTTACCTCTTTACTGGGAATGCTCACTCCTCTGGTGATGGCTGGTGCAATATGTTATGTATTTGGTGGAAATAAACTTCTTAATGGATTGGGAGCCTCTTTCTGGGGTTCCATGAGTGCTTTTGGCAGACATTCTTTTGATTTTTCCGCCGTTGAAATAGCCTCCGGTCTTTTCCTGACCGGTTTTGTTTTCATTTCCCTGGTTTATCTGCTGCGTAACCTCAATCGGTACAAAATCATTCACTCCAATACTTCTATCCGAATTCTCTTTTTTGCAATACTGACTACGCTGATTTTTGCGTTATTTCTAACGGACAACCGTGATCCGTACGGCGTGGTACTATTTGTGCCGGTTTCACTGATTCTTTTTGAATATTTATCCTCACCTAAAAACAACAAAGGCGCTACTATATTTTACATAGTGATCTCCTCTCTTGCCATAATCTCCAGGATAATTGTTTTAGTGCGCTAGACTCCATCCATAAAGTCGAAGCATCCGTCGTGATAGCCTTTGAGGTCCATGGCCTTGTAGATTTTTTGAATTTCACGCAGATCCGCCATTGGGTCATCCGTCAGTTCAAATTTCTCGCCATATCCTATAATTTTGCGTCCCCAGTCGAAATAACCCAGATAGACCGGGACACCGGTCGCTTTGGCAATGGTATGAAATCCGAGTTTCCACCTTTTGACAGCCTTACGTGTTCCTTCAGGTGCCAGTGCCAGGTGAAATTTTTCGTGGGAATTGAAAATATCAATCATCTGTCTGATGACTGAGGCCCCGCTGCTGCGGTCAATGGGAACCCCGTGGAGTTTTTTGAGCAACCAACCGAAAGGCCAGAAGAACATCTCCTTTTTGATCATGCATTTTGCTTCTCCACCGATCGCCATGTAATAGAGGTAGGAGACTGCAAAATCCCATATGGATGTATGGGGTACCCCCAATATGATGCATTTTTTTTCAGGTGCAGGGACGTCGTGGGTAACTTTCCAGCCCAGACTCTTTAAAAGAAATTTACAGAATTTGCGCCACATCATTGAACTTCTTGAGTGTTGTTGATATCTGAACGGAGATTGTTCCTGATGAATTTTTGTCTCACGGGTGTGTTGGTGCCCATATAGAACTCTATTATATCGTTGATGTTCTCCTCTTTGGTAAGGCGTACCGCTTCAAGACGCATTTCAGGTCCGATAAAGCCCTTGAACTCCTCCGGAGAAATCTCTCCAAGTCCCTTGAAACGGGTCACTTCGGACTTTTTGCCCAGTTTGCTGACAGCTTTGTCTTTCTCTGCGGTATTGTAGCAGTAGATGTTGGTTTTCTTGT
>JAGONS010000047.1 GCA_017992915.1 Bacteroidales bacterium
AATCAGAATGTTTTACAGCCTCAGACGTATTGGCGGCAGCCCGTGCTCTTTGTGGACACAGTAGCGGTATTGCGTGTATCCTCGGTACAGGCTCCAACAGTTGCTTCTACGACGGCGAAGATATTGTAAAAAATGTTCGCGCAGGAGGTTTCATCCTTGGTGACGAGGCTTCGGGCGCCTATCTTGGCAAAAGACTCGTTTCAGATTTCATTAAAGGTCTTTTACCCGAGCCCATTGAAAAGGAATTTGTAAAGAGGTACGACCTGGACTATCCGGCAATAGTGCAGAAAGTCTATCGTGAGCAGCTTCCCAGCCGCTTTTTGGCTTCTTTCTCGCCTTTCATCTACGAGTTTCGCAATCATCCCCATATGGCAGCCCTGATCAGGAGCAGTTTCGAGGAATTCCTCAGGAGAAATATCATTCACTACGAATTCCGTAAATATCCGATTAATTTCGTGGGTTCCATTGCATTTTACTATAAGGATTTGCTTGAAAAGGCAGTCACTTCGGCCGGTATGAAGATGGGTAAGGTGCTAAAGAGTCCCATAGACGGCCTGGTTCAGTATCACAAAGAACAATAATAGAAGAGAAGAGATGAGAGTTACCGAACAGGCGTCACACTATGCCAATCTGGAAGAAATGCCAACAAGAGAATTGTTGGAAAATATGAACCGCGAGGACCACAAGGTACCTGCTGCAGTCGCAACTTGCATCCCTACTATCGAGAAACTGGTCGAGGGTATTGTGGAAAGGATTAAAAAGGGCGGTAGGGTCTTTTATCTTGGGGCCGGCACAAGCGGTCGTCTCGGTATCCTCGATGCATCCGAAATTCCTCCAACCTATGGGGCACCGGTAGATCTCTTCATCGGACTTATTGCCGGAGGTGACAAAGCTATCCGTATAGCCGTAGAAGCGGCAGAAGATAGTTTTGAGGGAGGCTGGAAGGATATGCAGTCCTATGGAGTCACCATTAATGATGTGGTGATAGGCATTGCTGCTTCCGGTACCACTCCCTATGTTATCGGAGCTATCCGAGAAGCTCGTAGCAGAGGCCTTCTGACCGCATGCATAACATGCAACCCCGGAGCTCCCGTATCCGAGGAGGCCGAGATTCCCATAGTGGCTGTCGTGGGGCCTGAGTTTGTGACGGGAAGTACCCGAATGAAAGCAGGTACCGCCCAAAAACTCATCCTCAATATGATTTCCACTTCCGTGATGATTCGTTTAGGCCATGTGAAAGGCAACAAGATGATTGATATGCAGCTCTCCAACGCCAAGTTAGTGGACCGCGGAACAAAGATGATCATGGATGAGGCCAAGATTGATGACTACGAATTTGCACAATCACTTCTTCTTAAATACGGCTCTGTAAGGAAGGCTGTTGACGCCTACATTACAACAAAATAGGGATAATGTACAAGAGCAACTATTCATCCAAACTCCTGGACGATGCGGTAGAGCAGTTTGCCTCCCTTCCCGGGATAGGTCGAAAAACCGCTCTCAGGCTGGCATTGCACCTACTCAGGCAGCCTATGGAGAATGTTGCACGCTTTTCGGAATCCTTTATATCTCTCAAAAGCCAGATTTGTTATTGTCCGGTGTGTCGAATGATATCCGATGACGGTACCTGCCCTTATTGCTCGGACAACCGCCGCGATCAGACCATTGTGTGCGTAGTAGAATCACTCCGTGATGTCATCAGTATCGAGAATACCGGCTGTTACAATGGCCTTTATCACATACTGGGAGGCATCATATCCCCGATGGACGGCATAGGGCCGGGGGATCTGGCGATTGATCCGTTGGTGGAGAGAATCCGTGAACATGGTGTGAAGGAAGTGGTGCTGGCTCTAAGTACAGGCATGGAGGGTGAGACCACTTCTTTCTATATATACAAACAAATATCCTCCTTACCGGTGACGGTGACCGCCATTGCCCGTGGGGTGGGTTTTGGAGACGATCTGGAGTATACAGACGAACTGACTTTAGGGCGTTCCATAGAGACCCGGCAGATTTTCAAACCTTAACTATTTTAGACAATTATGAGACACGAATTTCCTTTTGTACTCTTCCTCGTAGCCTTTGCCGCATATACTTTGTTGCTGTTTGTCATCTCCTGGGTGACCGGCAGGAAAGCGGGTTCAAGTTCATTTTTCTCCGGTGACAGGAAAGCCCCGTGGCCCATTGTGGCCTATGGTATGATAGGTGCCTCAATTTCGGGTGTAACATTCATTTCGGTCCCGGGTAATGTCTGGGTGCAGAATTTTTACTATATGCCCCTTGTGCTCGGTTTTGTAGTGGGCTACATTGTGATAGCGAGAGTGCTTCTTCCTCTTTATTACAAGATGAATCTTACCTCCATCTATACCTATCTGGGCGATAGGTTTGGAAGTAGGTCGCATAAGACAGGCACCACTGTATTTATGGTTTCTCGTGTATTGGGGGCTGCAGTTAGGATTTTCGTGGTAATTGTGGTGTTCTTTACATTTATTCCACGAAGCATGGTGGATGCGACATCACCTCTGATAGTTTTCATACTTATTACGGCGATATTTCTGGTTCTGCTCTATTTTTACACCTTCAAGGGAGGTGTAAAGACCATTATCTGGACTGATGTACTTCAGACTACATTCATGTTGATTGCTGTGGGTCTGACAATTTATTATATCTGTAAAAATATGGGTCTGACCTTTAGCGAATTGTTTTCTACCGTGGCAGGTACTACAAATACCAATCCTGATACAGTAGGCTATGGTCGTCCTTTCACCACTTGGTTTGACTGGGATTGGAGCCACGGAACCAATGCTATCAAGCAATTTATATCGGGTATTTTTGTAACAATAGCCATGACAGGTCTCGACCAGTCCATGATGCAGAAAAACCTCGCTTGCAAGGACATTAAGGCGGCTCAGAAAAATATGTATACCACATCTATAATCATTGTCGTGGTAAACTACTTCTTCTTGCTTATGGGTGCCCTTCTTTGCGTTTACGCACAGCATCTGGGTGGTTTTGAGACACTTGGAATAACCAAGACAGACCAACTCTTCCCGCTGATTGCAAGCCGGTATTTCGGTATAGGGGCAGGCATATTTTTCCTTATCGGCCTTGTATCCGCCTCCTATCCGAGTGCGGGAGCGGCTATGACTTCGCTAACGACCTCTTTCTGTGTGGATTTTCTGAAATTCAAGACCCGTACTGACCTTTCGGAATCACGTAAGGAGAAGATACGTAAACTGGTGCACGCAGGAGTGGGATTCGTGTTTCTTTTAATTATTGTGGTGCTCTATCTTGTGAGCAACGATGCTGTGATCAATCTTGTGTATAAACTTGCATCATACACCTACGGTCCTCTGTTAGGTATATTTTTCTTTGGCATTCTAACGAAGTATAAGGTGCATGACCGTGCTGTACCTTGGATTGCAATTGCAGCACCCGTGATTTGCTTGATCATCAACTCTTTGGGTAAGAAATTTTTAGGTTTTGACCTCGGATTCACTCTATTGATAGTTAACGGTCTGCTCACTTTCTTCGGAATGTGGCTTTTCAGAATCAAAACAAGATAATTTTACTAAATTTGCAGAATGGTCAGGATTTCAGCTATAAAATATCTCAACACAATCCCCTTTATCTATGGTCTGGAGAGTTCTCCGATTATGGAGGAGATTGTGATGGATTTTTGCTCTCCTGCAGAGTCGGCTGATAATCTGCTTTCTGACCGTAGTGATGTGGGTATTGTTCCGGTGGCGATAATTCCCTCGCTCCCTGATGCACATATCATATCTGATTTTTGCATAGGTGCCACAGACAATGTTGCAAGTGTACTGCTCTGTTCAAATGTTCCACTAAAAGAGATACGCCTGATCAAGATGGATGGCGATTCCCGCACATCCCAGCTTCTGACCAGAGTGCTTTGCCGCGATTATTGGCACATCTACCCGGAGTTCGAGCAATTTGATTACGAATCCGAGGGGGTGGATCCCTCTTTGAGTTATCTGCTGATAGGCGATAAGGCTCTCGCCGAAAGAGAGCGATTTGCTTATACCTACGATCTTGCCCGTGAATGGGTTGACTTTACCGGTAAACCATTTGTGTTTGCCTGTTGGACAGCCAATAAGCCGCTCGGAAAAGAGTTTATAAAAAAGTTCAACGAGGCTCTCCGTTATGGGACTGACAATATCGGTGAGGCCGTAAAGAAACATTGTCATCAGTTTTCCGAAGAGTATGCCGAAAATTATCTTAAGTCAAACATTTCGTTTGAACTTGATAGCGATAAGCGTGCCGGTCTTACCGAGTTCTGGAGGGTCGCTTTGGAGAAACTGAACCCCCGAGTCCACTGGTTGTAACCCCGTTTTTGTTCACGGAAACATCCACCAGCCAACACTTGAGACAATGATTGGAATTTTTTACAAATCAAATGACCAGATAGCAACCTCGGATAACACCGATATCCTAAACAATCTCCACAAAGAAGATGTTCTTTGGATAGATCTTTTCGATCCTACCGGTGAGGAAAAACGTTCTGTGGAGCATTTCCTCAACACTAATCTTCAGAGTCGCGCACAGGCCGAGGAGATCGAGAGTTCATCCCGCTATTCCGAGACTCATGACAACATATTCATCAACACCGACTTCCTGATCCCCGGGCCGGAAAACTATAGTATGGAGTCGGTTTCTTTTATGTTGACCGGCGACACCATCACTTCCATCCGTCAGGTACCCTTGCGTAGTTTTACTGATATTCAGAGACGCATAATTGCCAATCCGCGCATATATCCAACCGGTTATCACATCTTGATCGGTATTCTTGAAAACAGGATTGACCTCGATGCGGATATGATCGAGTTGATGTCGAAAGAGATTGCACAATATAGCAAAAGAGTTAGTTTAGGCGAAGATGTGGGGGAGGAATTCCTCCTGGATATCAACCAATTGCAGGAAAATACGATGATGGTACGCGAAAATATCGTGGACAAGCAACGTATGCTTTCGAGCATCCTGAAGAGCGAAAAATCCCCTGACAATATCACCAACAAACTGAATATCCTCTTAAAAGACGTCGCTTCGCTGATCAACCACACCAATTTCAGTTTCGAGCGTCTCGAGTACCTTCAAAATACCGTGCTCGGTCTTATCAACCTGGAGCAGAACAAAATCATGAAAATATTTACCCTGGTTTCGTTGCTGTTGATGCCTCCGACCCTGATTGCAAGCATCTACGGGATGAATATAAAATTGCCGTTGATCGGCGGCCTATGGGATATTCTGCTTTTGGGTAGCCTGATGTTGACAGTAGTGCTGGTGGTAATTTTCATTTTCCGCCGCAGGCGGATGCTTTAAAGGGAGAGGCTATGAAGTTCACTCTTCACATTTCGCGCAAAGCGCCAATCATCGTCCTTCTGCTGCTGATGGTAACCATCTATGGCTGTAATTCTCCGGAGGAACGTAGCGCCTATTGGCATGTACTTGACGGGCAGATATATCCTCCGGCTTCGGTCGGCAATGAGCCCCGTTACTTCATAGGAACTAACTTCTGGTATGGTGTAATACTCGCTTCGGAAGGAGAGGGTGGCGACAGGGAGCGGCTGCACCGTGAATTGGACACTCTACGCGCCATGGGAGTGGATAATCTTAGAATACTGGTGGGCGCTGACGGCCCTGATGGAACCCACTCCAAGGTGGAACCTACGCTGCAGAAGGCTCCGGGACTCTATGATGAGACTCTGCTCCGCGCACTCGATTATCTTATGGTGGAACTGGGTCGGAGAGATATGTCAGCAGTGCTCTATCTCAACAACGCCTGGGAGTGGAGCGGAGGCTTCGGGCAGTACCTGATGTGGGCAGGAGAACCACCTTGTCCGATTCCATTGATTGATGGCGGAGATGCTTATATGGATTATATGGTGCGTTTTCAGCGCAACGAGGAGGCAAAAGCACTTTTCAGGAGCTATGTTACTGATATAGTTTCACGCACCAATACCATCACCGGGCGCCCCTACAGCGAAGATCCCGCCATATTTTCGTGGCAGATATGCAATGAGCCGCGTCCTTTCTCCTTGGGAGAAAATGACAATCGTCTTCTTTTTGCAAAGTGGATCAGGGAGACTGCACAACTGATCAGGAGCCTCGATTCCAATCATATGATTTCTACCGGCAGTGAGGGTAAATATGGCTGTGAGAGTGATATGACCCTGGTGGAACTCATACATTCATATCCCGAAATCGACTATATCAATATACACATTTGGCCAACCAACTGGGGTTGGTCGAGCCGAATTGATCCCAATGAGGAGGATTTGGAGCGTTCCATTTCCAAATCCCGCGATTATATTGAGGAGCACCTGCCGATAGCAGAGCGTCTGGGCAAGCCGATTATCATAGAGGAGTTCGGATATCCGCGTGACGGCTACAGTTTTTCAAAGGAGAGCACTACTGAACACCGTGATGCCTATTACGGTTTTATTTTTGAGCAGGTGGAGCAATCACGCCTCTCGGGAGGAGTTATTGCGGGATGCAATTTCTGGGGCTGGGCAGGCTTCGCGGAACCTTCTGTGGATCACGCCTACTGGCGGAAGGGAGATCCATATACGGCAGACCCCGCGCAGGAGCCGCAGGGTCTGTTTTCAGTATTTCACGGTGATTCCACCGTGGAAATAATTCGCAAATATTCTACAATTTAAAGGAGTCCCTGAGTCCGGTGGCTTTGTTGTAGCCTCCGTTTTTGGGATCTTTCTTAAAGTATCCGATACGTTCGAATTGTACTGCTATGCCTGACTCATCCTTTAGAAGGTCGGGCTCGGCAAATGCCTCTTTCACCACCAAAGAGTCGGGGTTGAGGTACTCTCTATAATCCTTTCCTTCGGGAATGGAACCCATCTGCTCTTCAGTGAAGAGTTTGTCGAAGAGATTTACGGTAATATTTTCCGAATGGGGAACCGAAACCCAGTGAATGGTACCCTTAACGGAGCGCCATGGACCTGCACCCGGCTTGCTGGTGGGGTCGTATGTGCAATGGATTTCCACAACCTCACCGGCTTCATTCTTAATATAGTCCACGCATTTGACGATATAGGAGTATTTGAGGCGTACCTCACCGTTTGGTTTGAGGCGATGGTACCTCTTGGGAGCCTCCTCCATAAAGTCTTCGCTTTCGATATACATCTCTTTTGTAAATGGTATCCTGCGTTTGGGACCGTCGGGATATTCCGGATTCATCGGTGCTTCAAAATATTCAACTTTCCCCTCTTCCCAATTATCAATAACCAGTTTCACGGGGTTGATAACTGCCATATAGCGGTTGGAACGACGATTGAGGTCATCTCTGAGGCACCACTCCAGAAGTGAAAGGTCAATGACATTGTCACGTTTTGCAACTCCTACTTTTTCAGCAAAGAGGCGTATGCTTTCGGGAGTATAGCCCCTGCGGCGAAGTCCGCAGATGGTTGGCATACGGGGGTCATCCCATCCATCTACGAAGTTGTTGTTTACCAGTTCCAGAAGTTTGCGTTTGCTCATAACCGTATAAGTGAGGTTAAGGCGGGCAAATTCGTACTGGCGGGAGGGAAATATCTCCAGGTTCTCTATAAACCAGTCGTAGAGGGGTCTGTGCACATCGAATTCGAGTGTGCAGATAGAGTGTGTTATTCTTTCTATTGAGTCACACTGACCGTGTGCATAATCATACATTGGGTAGATACACCATTTATCACCTGTACGGTGATGTGATGCGTGGATGATACGGTACATCAGAGGGTCGCGCATAAGCATATTGGGGTGTGCCATATCGATTTTTGCACGAAGTACTTTATCGCCTTCGGCATATTTTCCCTCTCTCATCTCCTCGAAAAGGCGGAGGTTTTCCTCTACGGAACGGTTGCGCCATGGGCTTTCTACTCCGGGGGTGCTGATGGTACCGCGAGTCGTGCGAATTTCTTCCTGTGTCTGATCATCAACATATGCAAGACCCTTTTTGATGAGGAAAATTGCCCATTGATAGAGTTGCTCGAAATAATCCGAAGCATAGAGCTCATTTACCCATTCAAATCCAAGCCATTTGATATCCTCTTTAATGGAGTCTACATACTCTACATCCTCTTTGACAGGGTTGGTATCATCAAAACGGAGGTTTGTATAGCCGCCATATTTTAGTGCAAGTCCGAAATTGAGGCAGATGCTCTTTGCATGGCCGATGTGGAGGTATCCGTTGGGTTCCGGCGGGAAACGGGTAATAATTGAATCGTGTTTACCGCTGGCCAGGTCATCCTCGATGATCTCTTCAATAAAATTAAGATTGCGCT